>JAXDJP010000174.1:0-11409 GCA_034665645.1 Actinomycetota bacterium
AAGCGGCCGGCCAACTTCGTCGGCAGCCCTCCTGTTCTCTCCCGTTCCTTCTCGACCGCGCGCGTCAGAACGTCGCGTGTCGTTTCGAGAAGGAGTCGGCGTCGCCCCGGTGTTAGTGCGTTCAAGGACTCGAAGGGCGAGATCCGCGCCGCGTGCAAGATGTCGTCGGTGAAGCCTCGCCCGATTCCGGCGATCGTCCTCTGATCCCTGAGGATGGTGTGTAGACGCCGGCGGTCCTCGCTCTCGAGGATGATCGCAGCGGCCTCGTCCGAGAAGGGCTCCGGCCCGAGACCTTCGAGGGGCCCTTCGTCGTCGGCCGGGAGCACCCACCACGCTGCCTTGCGCTCATGTCCGAATTCTTTGATCAGGATCGCGGCCCCCTCGAAAACGAACCGCACGACGGCCATCTTGGGCTTGGTGCTCTTCGGCGGCTGCTCCAGATCGACGCGCCCACCCTGAGAAAGGTGCGCAAGAACCTTGATGTCTCCGAACGAGAAGATCAGGTACTTGGCCCGCCGGCCCACGTCATCGAGGACCCGGCCGTGCAGTTCGTGGGGGCCGGGCGACACCGTTTTCAGCGCGGAGAACTGGAGGGCGTCGATCCGTTTCAGAACGCGGCCGCGCGCGGCCTCATCGAGTCGTTCGGCGAGCGCTTGCATCTCCGGAAGCTCGGGCATCTACAGACAGTAGCGAAGCCCCGATGTTTGGTTCCAACCGGCACGGCCCGGATGATGATGGGATAGGGGGATGCTCCTCGCCCTCCTGGTCGCGATCATCGCCGCGGGGATCGCCGTTGCACGCGGCGGCTCGCTGGACAACCTGGCGCGCACCCGGTTCAGATGGACGCAGGTTCTCTTCGCGGCCCTCCTCCTTCAGATCCTTTTCGAGATCTGGACGCCGGCGTCGTTCGGCCCCGGGCTGCGCCTTGCGGTAACGCTCGTTTCTATCGCGGGCGTTCTCATCTTCCTAGTGTTGAACCGATCCATACCCGGGGCGCTCCTCGCTTCGATCGGTCTTGCGCTCAACGTTCTCGTCATAACCGTCAACGGGGCGATGCCGGTTTCGCTTCACGCCGCCGACATCGCGGGGATCAGCTTCTCGTCGTTCGACAACCTTGGGATAAAACACGAGATCCTGACGGCCTCCACGCGCCTGCCTTGGCTCGCGGACATCCTTCCCGTGCCGCACACACAGAAGATTTTCAGTTTCGGAGACGTGGTGCTGGCCGCCGGACTCGCCCTACTGGCTTACAACTGCGCGATGAGAGCCCCGCGGGAGGAGTCGGCTATTCCCCGAGCAGCTTCCGGTTGATCGCCTGAAGGAGCGCGTGGACCGCGGCGGTGGCGACGTCGTCGCTGATGAGGGCCGAGCCTAGAAAAGCGTTCTTCAAACTCCCTTGCTGAAAGGCTCCTTGCACCAAGACGGAGTCGCCCGAGCCGAGGTGTTGCACGAGCACTTGCTGGATGTCGATCTGCGTCTTGCGTTCCTTGAGCGCGGGCTCGAGAGCCTTGACCAGCGCGGTCGTTGCGGCGCGGGCCCTCGACTCTCGTTCTGCCGTCGCGGGGGCCGCTCCTTCGGTCGCAACTCCGTCCGGCCACTTCAGCGTCACCTTCACCCAGCCGGTGTCTCCCTGGCTCGAGAGAACGACGGCGTCGAGAACCGGTCGTCGGGGGAGGTGGCCGTTCGTCGAAACGAGTGAGATCTCTTGGGGCGCGTCATCCTGGAGTTGAACGATCGACACGATGCGGTGGTCGATCTCGATCCCATAGCCGGCTGACGCGAGCGATTGAACGTCTCGCACGAGTTGTTTGGCGGATCGGCCCGGGACGGCGACGATGTGTATCTCGGAGGGCGAATCGACCCCCACCACCCGGGCGCTGCGGACGCCGGTGACGCGCTTCAGATCATCTTCAAGCTTGACCAGAGTGTCGTCCCGCATCCGCTGCACTTCCACCCTTTTGACTAGTTACGACCCGCCTCGCATCGAGGCTGGCACGCCCAACGCAACCAGTCAAGCACGGATCACGCGGCCGAGGCTGCTTCTCTCTCCCTCAGGTCGAGGAAAACCTCCACGATGTCGGGGTCGTACATCTTGCCCGAGACCTCTTTGATGGCCCCCAGGGCGTCGGCGGTATCCATCGCAGGACGGTAGGGACGATCGCTGGTCATCGCGTCGTAGGCGTCGGCGACCGCAAAGGTCCGAGCCGCGAGCGGGATCTCCTCCCCTGCGAGTCGGTGGGGATAACCCAGGCCGTCCCAGCGCTCGTGATGACCCAAGATGATGTCGGTTGCCGTGCTCGAGAAACCGATCGGCTCGACGATCTTCACGCCCATCTCGGGGTGCTGCCTCATCACGGTCCACTCGTCTTCCGTGAGGGGGCCGGGCTTGCGCAGGATGGCGTCGGGAGTACCGATCTTGCCGACGTCGTGCAGCATGAAACCGAAGGAAACCTCATCGTTCTTGGCCAGGGCGGGGTCGATCCTCTCGAGACAGTCGAGAGCCAATCGGGTGACCCGGCGCAGGTGCTCTCCGGTGCAGTGATCCCGTACCTCGACGGCGCTGGCCAGGGTCTCGATCGTGGCGAGGTCCCGCATGCGCTTCTCGGTCATGGCCCCCAGGTAGGAATTGAGCAGGAGTCCGGCAGCTTCTTCGGCGATGACCGGCGTGGAGCTCGACGACCCGGTGATCGTCCTCGTCATCTCTTCGAGGGTCGCTTCCTTGTAGAGAGTCCCGACCGCTCCGGCTTCCAGCGCCTTCAGCAGCCGGCCCGCCTCGTCCTTCGAGCGCTCGCTCATGACGATGATCCGCGTGTCGGGGCAGACGCGCCGCAGCGCCGTGATCAAGCTGCAGTTGGGAGATAGTTCCAGGTCAACGATCGCGATATCGGGGGCGAGCTGGGCGCTGACGCGGAGCGCCTCTTCCGCGGTCGTGGCGGAGCCGGCTACCTCTGCGCCCCCCACGGAGGAGATGATCGCCTCGAGGGATTGCGCGACGGCCCGGTGTCGGTCCACTATCAGAACCGAGGCCGAGACGAGGTCGTGGTGCCCCCCGTCGGAACGGTCTCGCGAAACTTCCATTTCCTCCCCTTGGCAAACAGGCAGAAATGGCCCAAGTGGGCCATTGGCACCGCTAGTTAACAGCGGCTACTCTGGTAACGAAATCCCCCGAACGAGTAGAAAGTCGACCCGGGCGGGGACAGCGAAGCGGGAGGGGATCTATCTAACCAAGCAGCATGAGCGGAGCGGCGGCCATTAGGCCGGACCTAGTCATTCACTTCTAGGTTCCTCGAAGGGAGGTCCGCATGAAGCTTCGTCTCATCGCATTTGCAAGCGTGATCGCAGCGGTTTTCCAGACTGCCGGCGCCAGCTGGAAGTGGAAGTAAGCCACAAGCGATCTAGATCGTCGGGAGGGAGAGCTCAAGGGCTTCCCTCCCGTCTTCTTTTCTGGGGCGAAATAAGCCTCCCTCCGCTGCCACTCCTTACGATGTAGCCATGGATAGGAGCAAGGTCTTCGCGTGGGTGACCGCCTTGGGGGCCGCCGGGGTGATGCTTGCTTTGGCCGCTCGAGGAAGCGACCTCCCATCCATCCCGGTGTTCCTGTTCTGGATCGGCTTGCTCGCGGCCTCCGAGCTGCTGTCTCTCTCCCTCGGGTCGGCGGCCCAGGTGACGATGGCCATCCCGATCCGCCTGGCCCTCGCGATCATCTTTCGCCGCGAACCCCTCGCCGCCATCATCATCGCGGGCGCCGGTGCGGTCGATCTCGACGAGTTCAGGCTGGAGATGCCTCTTCACAAAGCGCTCTTCAACCGAGCCACCGCCATGCTGTCGATCGGCGCGGCCTTGATCCCCTTCACGAACGTGGCCGAACCCTTCCAATTCTTCCCCGTTGTCATCGCTGCCGTCTTGGCTTTGGGCACCAACATCCTGTTGATCTGTGGTGCCCTCTACTTCGAAAGAGGGACCCGACCGAGCGCGGCCATCAGCCTGCTCGTTCCACGTCCGGTCGGAGGGTTCGCCCTTTCTTACGCACTGTTGACCGGGCTCGGTGTGGCGACCGCATTCGCATACGGAGAGACGGGGCGGCCGTGGGCGGTCGCCGCGATCCTCATCCCGCTGCTCTTCGCGCGCTTCGGTATCCAGGGAGCTCGCGCGCAGCAAGAGCTGTCCGAGCGATTGCGTCTGCAACAGCAGGCTCTGTTGCAAGCGACCGAGAAGCTCTTCCACGAAAGGGAAGACGAACGAAAGAGGGTAGCGGCGCAGATCCACGACTCGAGCCTTCAATCACTCGCGGCGGCTGCCTACGCCAGTGGTAACGCACTCGACTTCCTGAAACAAGGGCACCCCGACGGGGCGATGAACGCGCTGTTAACAACGCAGCAGGCAGTTACCGGCGCGATCGGCGAACTACGTGAGTCGCTCGTCGAACTGCGTGGATCCGCCTGGGAAGAGGGAACGCTCGCGGCGTCGATCGATGCCTTTGCCGACCGGATGTCGACGCTCTGGGGCGTTGACGTCAAGATCGAACACACCCTCGCGGCCGAGCCCCCCATCCCAGTGGCGCAGGCCGTCTTTCAGATCCTTCAAGAAGCCGTTACGAATGCCCTCAAACACGCTCAAGGAAAGAAGGTTGTGGTGCGGGTTTCGGATGAAGATGGGATGGTGCGTGTGATCGTTCAGGACCACGGAGAGGGTTTCAACCCCGAAGCCCGCATAGGAGAGGACCACGTCGGCATGAGGTTGATGCATGAGAGGGCCGCGCAGCTCGGCGGCAGGATCGAGATCGACTCCGCGCCCGGGCGCGGCACGCGGCTCGAGGCGATCATCCCGGGAAGTGCGGGATGACGCTCAGAACTCTCATCGCCGAAGATCACGCTCTCGTATCGCAGGGGCTCGAAGTGATGCTTTCGAACGTCGAGGACCTCCAGTTGGTCGGCATCGTCGACACCGGCGAGAAAGCGATCGAAGCGGTACGCGGGGGGATCGTCGACGTCGTGTTGATGGACATCAGCCTCGGCAGCGCGATGAGCGGGATCGAAGCAACGCGTCAGATCAAAGAACACGCGCCCGACACGAAAGTCCTCATCCTCACGATGTTCACCGATCCAGGGACGGTGGCCGAGGCCGTCAAAGCCGGCGCCGACGGCTATATGTCGAAGGGGGCATCGAGCGACGGTCTGGTACAGGCGATCCGCGACGTCGCCGAGGGCCGCTCCGTCCTGGATCCCAACGTCACCGAAGGCATCTTCGGAAGGATCGGCGGAAAGGACATCCGAGCCCTAAGCGATCGCGAGTTGACGGTGTTGCAGGAGCTAACGCACGGCAAGTCAACCCGCGAAGTAGCGGAGCACATCCACGTTTCGGAAGAGACCGTCAAGACTTATCTGAAGCAGATCTTCAAGAAACTCGGCGTGCGCGATCGAACCGAAGCGGTCGCCGAGGCCTTCCGCCGCGGCTTGGTTCACTGAAGCAAAGGCGGTTCCATTGAAGGTTGGACTCCTGGGTTGCGGCACCGTCGGCGCGGCAACGGCTCGCATCATCTTGGAGCAAGGAGCGGACCTCGAGGCACGCGCGGGTGGTGCGATCGAGTTGACGCGCGTTGCGGTGCGGTCGCGCAAGGAACGAGAGGTCGCGATCCCGGACGAACTGTGGACCGAGGATCCCTGGGACGTCGTGAACGATCCCGAGGTAGACCTCGTCGTCGAGTTGATCGGCGGCCAAGAACCGGCCCTGTCCCTGATGCTCGCCGCGATGAAGGCCGGCAAGCACGTTGTCACGGCCAATAAAGAGGTCGTCGCGGCCAGCGCTGAGAGGTTGTTCGAGGCGTCGGCCGACGCGGGCGTGGATCTCCTCTTCGAGGGCGCCGTCGGGGGAGGCATACCGATCGTTCGCCCCTTGAGGGAATCGCTCTCGGGAGATCGTGTCGTCCGACTGCTCGGGATCATGAACGGGACCACCAACTTCATCCTCACTCGGATGTCGGAGACGGGCGAAGCGTTCGAGGACGCGCTCGCTGAAGCCATGAGGCTGGGCTATGCCGAGCAGGACCCCACCGCGGACGTCGAGGGATTCGATGCAGCTTCGAAGTTGGCGATCCTCGCCTCCATCGCCTTCGATGCGGTGGTGAGTCCCGAGAACGTGCAGCGCGAAGGGATAACCAGGGTGAGAGCCGAGGACATCGCGGCGGCGCACGCCCTCGGCTATGAGGTGAAGCTCATAGCGGTCGCCGAAACGCAGGGCGGAGCGGTGTCTGCGCGCGTCCATCCGGCCCTCGTTCCGAAAGCACACCCCTTGGCATCGGTCCGTGATGTCTACAACGCAGTGTTCATCGAGGCCGAACAAGCGGGGGAGCTCATGTTCATGGGTCGCGGCGCGGGCGGAGCACCGACGGCGTCCGCAGTCGTCGCCGACATCGTCGAGGTCGCTCGAAACATGCGATCGGGAGCCGCCGGCGTCGGTTACCGAGTGGGGGCCGGGCGCGCTCGGATGCTTTCGTCCGAAGACGTTCCCACGCGCTTCTACGTCGTTCTTTCAGTCCCCGACCAGCCGGGTGTGCTCGCCGCGGTCGCCGGCGTCTTCTCGAACCACGGCGTCTCCATCGCTTCGGTCCGTCAGGAGGGAGCGGACGACAGCGCGTCGCTCACCCTGGTGACGCACACCGCGTCAGAGGGGAGTCACCAAAGAACGTTCGCCGATCTCGAGGGCCTTGACGCGGTGCGTGCGATCGAATCGACGATCCGTCTCGAAGGAGCGTCGGAATGAGTCTCCCCACTAAGCCGGCCGCAGAGGCCGGGATCATCGAACGTTATCGAGACCTACTGCCCGTCTCCGACGCGACCCCCGTCGTGAGCCTGGGAGAGGGCGCGACTCCACTCATCCTGTCCCACCGACTTTCGGAAGAGGTGGGCGCCGAAGTGTGGCTCAAGTACGAAGGCTTGAATCCGACCGGTTCCTTCAAGGACCGGGGCATGACATTGGCCGTTTCGAAAGCTTTAGAAGAAGGGTCGCGCGCGGTCGTTTGTGCATCGACCGGCAACACGAGCGCGTCGGCTGCGGCCTACGCGGCGCGCGCCGGGATCGTGTGCGCCGTCCTGATCCCTAAGGGGAAGGTAGCGCTCGGGAAACTCGCTCAAGCCCTCGTTCACGGAGCGCGTGTGCTCGAGATCGACGGGAACTTCGACCTGGCGTTGGAACTGACCAAACAGATCGCCGAGGAGTTTCCCATCACGCTCGTCAACTCCGTCAATCCGTTCCGCATCGACGGCCAGAAGACCGGAGCTTTCGAGGTGGTCGAAAGACTCGAGCGCGCTCCGGACCTTCATTTCATGCCGGTGGGTAACGCCGGGAACATCACCGCGTACTGGCGGGGATATGGGGAAGCTCGGTCACTCGGCTGGACCGCTTCGCTGCCGCAGATGTTCGGCTGGCAGGCCGAGGGAGCGGATCCCATCGTGCGCGGCGAGGTCGTCGCCGAACCCGAAACGGTGGCTACCGCGATCCGCATCGGCAATCCCGCGTCCTGGTCCACGGCGCTCGATGCCGCGTCCATGTCGGGGGGCGCGATCCGCTCCGTCTCCGACGAAGAGATCGTGCGCGCATACGAGTCGCTGGCAGGGGAGGGGATATTCGTCGAGCTAGCTTCCGCGGCCGGAGTCGCCGGGCTCCGAAAGATGAACCTAGCGGGAGAGGTTCCCAAGGGAGCGACTATCGTCTGCGTGCTAACCGGCCATGGCTTGAAGGATCCAGACTGGGTGATGGCGGCGACTCCTCGTCCTAAGCTCGTCGCTGCGGATGTGAAAGAGATCCTCGAGAACCTCAACCTCAACTAGCGTTCCACGACGATCGAGATCGAAGGGGGCATCTGATGCCAGCCGCAGTGAAGGTCCGTGTACCAGCAACCGTGGCGAACCTCGGCCCAGGTTTCGATGCCCTCGGTGTCGCGATCAAGATGCATCTCGAGGTCGAGATCGAGCCGCGGCGCGATTCCATCGAGGTGGTGGTCGAGGGCGAGGGCGCCGAAACGCTTCCCGCCGACGAAACGAACCTTGTGATCAGGTCGATGAACGAGTTCTTCGACCATGTCGGACGACGGCCGCCGGGCTATGCCGTCCGGGTCAAGAACCCGATCCCGATCACTTCCGGTTTGGGTTCTTCAGCCGCTGCCGTCGTGGCAGGTCTTTTCGCGGCGCGCGCGATCACCGGACGCAACGTCCCGCAGATAGAGATCGTGCGACTGGCGAGCAAGCTCGAAGGGCACCTCGACAACGTGATGCCCGCGCTTCTCGGGGGCTTAGTGATCTGTTACGAGGGAGACGCGAACAAGGACTTCAGATACTTCCGCTTGGAGCCGAGCGATCGCCTCGTCCCACTCGTCGCCGTTCCCGCCCGCGGCTATCCGACCTCGGAGGCGCGCAAAGGACTCCCCGAGTCGGTCTCCTTCGCTGACGCGCAATTCACCGCCGGGCGTGCTGCATTGCTGGTGGCAGCGATGACCAGCGGCGCCGGTACCGACGTTCTCGCAGAGGCGATGAACGATCGCTTGCACCAGCCCCATCGCATGAAGATGATGCCCGAGACTCTGGCCGTGCATTCGCTGCTTCGCGAAGCCGGACTCGCGGTATCGCTTGCCGGTGCGGGTCCTTCGCTATTGGTCGTCGTCCCGCGACCGGAAGCCGCGACGCGTGCAGAGCAAGTTCGCAGGATCTGTCGCGAACGCGAGCAAGGGTGGCGCGTCTTCGTCAGCGAGTGGGAAGAGTCGGGCGCCTCCGCCGAATAACGCAGCTAGAGCGGGCTCTGTGCGAGGTACCGCGCTCAGGCTTCCAGTGGCTCGCCCGCTCAGGCGCGCCGCTTCGCTGCTCCGAAGGGTCCCCGCCGTGGCGGGGACCCTGCCTCCGCCATACGCCTTCGGGGCAAGCCCCTGCGCCTGAGCGCTACTTAGCTTCGGAAAGTTCTTGTGGTCGCGCTGTCGCTTGAGCCGTCAGAAGTTCCCACAGTCGTTGTGTCGCTGGTCGTCGAGTCGGTCGCAGTCGAAGAGGTGCTCGGAGGCGGTGCTTTGATCGTGCGGTCGTCGGTCGTGACGACCTCGTTCCGCGTCAGTTCCTCGTTCCGCGCTATCGCCTCACTCTGCTCTTCTTCGAAGACCTTTCGTTCGAGTTTCGTGTGCCAGTGCGCTCCCGCAAGACCCCCGATCGCACCCCCCAGGAACATCGCGACGAGTGACACGATGCTGATGCCGACTCCCCAGTCGACGATGTAGTTGTTCTGGACTGGCAAACGGTTGACCGAGAACGGGACGTTCAGGTTCGCGTTCGCGCCGAGCGCCGTCACGATCCCGCCCACGACGAGAGCCAAGAGGATCGCGACGAGTGGCACCGCGATCCCGTTCCACAGCCCCGCCCCACGACCCATGCGGCCCGCGGCGTAACCGCCCCATAGATAGGAAAGGAACTGTGCGATAGCGAATGCGATGCCGGCGCCGATCCCGACCCTGATCGCGTCACCGGTCGAGACATCGGTCTCAACGTAGTTGAGGGATACCAAGACCCCTCCGATGATCGCGAGGAGCAGGAACATGGCTCCGAACGAAACGACAACCCCCGTCAGGACCGAGATCGCCGTGGCGGAGCCGCGAGCAAATGGAGCCCTGTCGTTCGGTATGGCAGTGGTCCTTCGTCCGAACATGTCTGCCTCCTAGGGAAATCGGTGGGTATCGCTTAAGGTTGCCCTGTTCTCTCTGCTCCTAATCCACGCCCGGGGAGGGCTCCTATCTCTTACTTAGCCATCGTTGATGGCGAGCACTATCCACCCGTAGTCGAGTCCGCTTTACAGCAACTGGCGGACGATGGGAAAGAGATCGCGGCCGCGATCTTGGTCGGCGGACGAGAGAAGCTCCCGGCCGAGGGCGTAGAGGCCTACGGAGGCGTCACCGTCCGCGTGGGGGAGGACGCCCGCAGGACGCTGGCCGAGGCGATCGAGGAGTTCTCGCCGGAGGGCATCATCGATCTCTCGGACGAGCCCGTTCTCGATTACCGGAAGCGTCTCGAGCTGGCCTCGGTTGCCCTCTTTCTAGATGTGCCCTACGCGGGAGCGGACTTCCGATTGAGTCCTCCGACGAGGGACGACATCACCACCAAGCCCACGCTCTCCATCATCGGAACCGGCAAGCGCACGGGGAAGACGGCCGTTGCGGGTTACGTCGCCCGACTTCTCAAGAAGAGGGGTCGGGAGCCGGTCATCGTCGCGATGGGCCGTGGTGGCCCCCCCGAGCCCGAGATCCTGAAGGGAGGGGAGATCGACATGACGCCGGACGATCTCCTCGCTCTCGCAAAGGCCGGCAAACATGCGGCCTCCGACTACGTGGAAGACGCCGTTCTCGGCCGAGTCACGACCGTGGGGTGCCGCCGCTGCGGGGGAGGATTGGCGGGGGGCGTGGAGATCTCGAACGTGCCTCAGGGCGTCGAGATCGCGAATGACCTCCCCGGCGACCTCATCCTGATGGAGGGATCGGGTTCCGCCATACCCCCCGTACTGGCCGATGCTCACGGGCTGATCGTCCCTGCCTCGATCCCACTCGAATATGCCGAGGGATACCTCGCTCCTTACCGGTTCTTGCTTGCGGACTTCGTGGTGGTTACACTGTGCGAAGAACCGTTCGGTTCTCCATCCAAGGTTTCCTCCCTCACCTCGCAGATCCGTAGCGCCTGGCGCTACAACAAGATCAGAGGAGACGGCACCCGAGGAGATTCGGGAAACGAGATCGAAGTGGTTCGAACGGTCTTCCGTCCCACCCCCACCCGCTCGGTCGATGGGGCCACGGTTTTCGTAGCGACCACGGCCCCCGAGGCGGCAGGTGACTCGATCGTTCGGCATCTTCAGGAAGAGCACGGATGCCGAGTCGTCGGGATCACCCACTCCCTTTCCGATCGATCCAAGTTGGGTAGTGAGTTGGAAGGCATGGGGGACAAGGCAGAGGTGCTCTTGTGCGAGATAAAGGCGGCAGCGATCGACGTGGCCACGAGACTAGGGCTGGACGAAGGTCTCGACGTTATCTATATGGACAACCTGCCGCAGGGAGTAGACGGTGACGATCTGGAATCAGTCGTGGTGAGAGCGGCCGAGCGGGCCGACGCCCGCTTCCGCGAGCGATCGGGCGCCTCGTGACCGAATCTCGCCGCAAGCACATCTTCATCGCGGAGCACGAGCACGGCCTTCCTTATTCCAAGGGTTTGACCGCCTCGACGTTGATGGTGACCGGATTGGGACCGGCGCGGTCCTATGCGGTGGCGAACCAGGTCGAGCGCGAACTGGTGGCTCTCGGAAGCGAGACGGTTTCGGCCGAACGCTTGCGGGACATCACGGTCGACATCCTGCGGCGCGAAGCAGGGGACAGGTACGCAGAAGCTCTCATCAAGT
>JAXDJP010000175.1:0-2695 GCA_034665645.1 Actinomycetota bacterium
GACCGGTCCCGGTCTTGCCGGCGACCGCGCGTCCCAGACCGTCGTCCGCGTAAACACCGGTCCCGCGCAACACGACTTGCTCGAGTGCCGTGGTGGTGATGTAAGCCGCGGCCGGGTCGATGACTTGCTCGGGCTTCGACTCGTCGCGGTAGAGAACCTCGCCGTGTGAATCGACGATCTTCTTGATGGCGACCGGCGGATGGTGCTTACCGTTCGTGGCGAGCGTCCCGTAAGCGGAGGCCATGTCCAGTGGGTTGATCGGGTTCGTTCCCAGGGGGGCCGACGCGAACGCGCCGAGCGGCGTACGGATCCCCATCTTCTCGGCGGTCTCGACCACGTTGTCGACGCCGACCTCCTGGCCGACCTGGGCGTACACGACGTTGACGCTGTTGACGGTCGCTTCCAGCAAGGAGATGCGGCCGAATGCCTCCCCTTCGTAGTTGTTAACGGTGTAGTCCGCGCCGTTGTCGGCGCCGGGGATCACGTACGGTCCGTGCCCGTCATACGTCTTGGATAGTGGGATGCCCTGCTCGATAGCGGTCTCGAGGGCGAACGGCTTGAAAGATGAACCGGCCGTCCTGCCGGACCCCGGGGCCGGTGCGGGCTCGAACGGTTTCTTGCACTCGCCGATGCGCTTGCCCTTTTCGTATCGCGCACAATCCAGGTCGGGTTCGATAACGGTCGCGAGATTCAGTTTGGCGAACCTGTCCTTCTTTCGAGAGGCGAAGAAGTCGCGGCCCCCGACCATGGCCTTGATCTGACCGTTCCTCGGGTCGATCGACACCAGCGCCGCGTGTGGGTCGCTGTCGTAAGGGAGCCACTCGTCGACCGCCCCTTCCGCGGCCTCCTGGTCGTCGAGGTTTATCGTCGTGTAGATACGCAGCCCCCCTTGGAACATGCGCTGCTCTCGTTGCTCGGGCGAATCTCCGATGTCCTCGAAGCGCGGGTCGTATTTGACGAGACGCTTCACGTAATCGATGAAGTAGGGGGCCGGGTACCGGTCCGTGTCTTTGCCCGGTATGACGTTGAGCCTCTGCGAAGAGGCTTTGACTTCCTGGCTCGTGGTTATGTATTCGAGTCGTTCCATCTGCGAGAGGACGAGGTTCCGTCTCCGGAGCGCAGCGTTGGGGCGATCGAAGGGATCGTAGTTCTCGGGAGACTGGATGATCCCGGCGATCATGGCGCTCTCCGGAAGCGTGAGCTTCCATACCGGCTTCGCGAAGTACGTCTTCGCGGCGGCCTGGATCCCGTAAGCGCCCTTCCCGAAATAGACGGTGTTCAGGTACCGCGTCAGGATCTGCCGCTTCGACAATTTCGTCTCGAGTTGCCGGGCCAGCGCCGCCTCGTTGATCTTTCGTTCGATCGTGCGCTCGGCGGTGTTTCCGGGGGCGATGAGGGCGTTCTTCACGTACTGCTGGGTGATCGTCGAGCCACCCTCTTTCACCTCGCCACTCGTGACGTTGGCGACGAGGGCTCGAAGGATCGCGCGAACGTCGACGCCGTCGTGTTGGTAGAAGCGTTCGTCCTCGATCGCGACGACGGCCTGCTTCAGGGTCTGGGGGATCTTGCTGGCGGGAACGATCGTTCGGTCTTCGGGCCCGTGAAGGGTCGTGATCAAGTGGCCGTCCCCGTCGTAGATCCTCGAGGACTGGGCCAGCACGATCTTGGCGAGATCCGAGTCCTTGAGCGTGGGGAGGTTCGCCAGTTGCGAGCACGCGGTCCCGGCCAGCGTCAGCAACGCGACGAGGAGAGACGCCGCCCGGCGCCGGTTACGTCCCATAAGGGCACCAAGTCTAGCCTTGGGCCATATCAAACCCGGGGCACGAAGCGGCCTATAGCATCGCCCCATGGGAGACGGCGAGTTCGAGGCTCTGGTACGTCGCGCCGAGCACATCGTGCGCGAGGAGGACCTGAAGGCTCGACTAGACGAGAAATCGTCCCTTCGGGTGAAGCTGGGCCTCGACCCAACCGCCCCCGCCGTCACTCTCGGCTGGGCGGTCCCGCTCCGGAAGCTCAGAGATTTCCAGGACCAAGGCCACACCGCGGTCCTGATCGTGGGGGATTTCACCGCTCGCATCGGCGATCCGAGCGGCAAGTCCGACACCCGGCGCCGCCTAACCAAAGAAGAGGTAGACGGCTACGCGGAGAAATGCCTCGACCAACTGATGGACGTTCTCTCAAAGGACAATCTCGAGGTTCGTTACAACTCCGAGTGGCTGGAGGGTATGGACCTCGGGGGCCTGCTGGAGCTCACCTCCAAATACACGGTCGCCCAGATGCTCGAGCGCAAGGACTTCTCTAAGAGGTACGCGGATCACACGCCGATCTCCATGGTCGAGTTCATGTATCCACTGCTGCAGGGCTACGACTCGGTCGCGGTGGAGGCAGACGTCGAGCTCGGCGGCACGGACCAGCTCTTCAATCTCTTGGTGGGCCGCGACCTGCAAGGCGCGTACGGACAACCTCCGCAGATCGCCATGACGATGCCGCTCCTCGAAGGTCTCGACGGTGTGCACAAGATGTCGCAATCGCTCGGGAACTACATCGGTGTGCGCGAGGAGCCGGCGGAGATCTTCGGGAAGGTTATGAGCATCCCGGACGCGCTCGTCGCTCGCTACGCGAGCTTGGCCGCGAACATGCACGGCGACGACCTCGACCACCTCGATGCGGCCGCGCGCGCGGGGGGGCCGGAGGC
>JAXDJP010000176.1:0-6531 GCA_034665645.1 Actinomycetota bacterium
CGGACATCCATCGCGATCGAGCACGTCGACCGTGGCGGGACATTCGAGCTCGGAGGGTGTGAGTCCCGCCTCCGGAACTTTGAGTTCACTGCCCGAAAGAGCGGCGACCTCACGTGCGATCCCGATCATGCTCATGCAGTCCGGGCGGTTGGGCGTGATCTCGAGCTCGACAACGATCTCGTCGAGACCGAGCAACCGGACGACATCCTCGCCGAGCGGCGCGTCGGTCGGAAGAACGAGGATCCCGGAATGATCTTTCGAGACGCCGAGCTCTGCAGAAGAACACAGCATCCCGCGACTCACCTCACCACGGATCTTCCTTTCGGTGATCTCCATCTCGGGAAGCCGAGCCCCCACCCTGGCAAGCGGCACCCGGTCGCCGACGGAGAAGTTCTTGGCACCGCACACGACTCGCTGCGTCTCGCCGGAGCCAACGCTCACTTCCACCATCGACAACGTGTCCGCGTTGGGATGCTTTTCGATCCCCAGCACCTCGGCCACGATGACCCCTTCGGTCTTACCGGCGGGCTCGTGGATGGCCTCGACCTTGGTTCCGGACATGTCCAACATCTCGCGCAGGCGCTTCGGTTCGATATCGACGTCTACGTACTCGCGCAGCCACCCAAGGGGAACCCTCATGCCATGCCCGCGAACTGATCGAGGAAGCGAAGGTCGTTCTCGTAGAAGGCTCTGATATCGGAGATGCCGTGACTCAATGCGGCGATGCGCTCGACTCCCATGCCGAAGGCGAAGCCGCTGTACGTCTCGGGGTCGATCCCGCACCACTCGAGCACGTTGGGGTGGACCATGCCGCATCCCAGCACTTCGATCCACCCTTCGCCTTTACAAACGCGACAACCTTGTCCCCGGCATGTGAAGCACTCCACGTCCATCTCCGCGGAGGGCTCCGTGAACGGGAAGAAGTGGGGCCGCAGCCGCACCTCGAGGTCTTCTCCGAAAGTCGCTCGGGCGAAGACCTGCAGCGTGCCCTTCAGGTCCCCCATCGTGATGCCCTTGTCGACGACGAGCCCTTCCATCTGGAAGAACTGACTCGTGTGAGTCGCATCTTGGGCGTCGCGGCGGTAGGTGCGTCCCGGGGCAACGATGTAGATCGGCGGCGGGGTCGACTGCATCACTCGGATCTGCACCGGGGAGGTTTGTGTTCGAAGGCAGACCTCCTCGTCCGAGCCTTTCACGTAAAACGTGTCGCTCGGAGAGCGCGAGGGGTGCTCGAACGGGGTGTTCAACGCATCGAAGTTGAGCGTCGTCAGTTCGGCCTCCGGACCCTCTGCGACCGTGTAGCCCATCCCGACGAAGATGTCGACCAAGGACCAGAGAGTGCGGGTCAGGGGGTGCAACGAACCAACCGGCGACGCGCGTCCTGGAAGGGTCACGTCGACCCGTTCGGCCTCCCACCTCTTCGCCTTTTCTTTCGATTCGAACTCTGCCCGCTTCGCTTCGAGCGCTGCCTCTATCTCGGCCTGGACCCCGTTCGCGATCTGCCCCAGCTCGCGGCGCTCCGAGTCCGACAGATCGCGAAGGCCACTCCGCGCCTCGGCGAGCGACGATCGCCGTCCCAGAACCCGAACGCGTGCCTCTTCGAGCGACGCAAGATCGGTTGCCTCGGAAACCCGCTTGAGTGCGTCCGTCCGTTCTTTCTCGAAGCGCTCTCGCAGGTCGGCGGCGCCCGTCATCCCTCGCTGCCAGTCGCGGGGAGACGAACGGTAAACGTGGAACCGCGCCCCATCTGGCTGGCGACTTGGATCGACCCCTTATGCGCCTCGATCAGCCGGCGACTGAGGTACAGGCCGAGCCCGGTTCCCGAAGGCGTCGACTTCTGCCCCGTGGGGCCGGGACCGGAGAAGATCCCCTCGATGCGGTCGGGAGCGATCCCCACGCCCTCATCGGTCACCTCGAAGACAGTTTCGTCTCCTTCCCCGCGCGCCGTCACGACGATCGCTCCGTCATCCGAGAACTTGATCGCGTTCTCGATGAGATTCGATGCGACGTGGAGGAAGCGATCGGGGTCGACCCACGCCTTGACGCCCTCGGGAATCTCGAGCCTCACGCGATCGGCTCCCTCGAGGGCTGCTCGATCGTGCAGAGCCTTTTCGCCGATGGGCTTGAGTTCCGAAAGGGTCTGATGCAGCTCTAACCGGTTGGACTCCAACCGGGCCAGGTCGAGCACCTCGGTCACGATCCGTCCCATCCGCTCTGCGTCGCTGTGGATGACGCCGACCAGCTCGCGCCGTTGCTCGTCGGTGAACCGGTCCCATCTCGAAACGAGTGTCGAGGAGAACCCCTTCACGGAAGTGAGAGGCGAACGCAGCTCGTGGGCGATCTTGGAGATCATCTCGGCGAAGCTGACCTGGTCAGTCATGGTCTGGAGGATAAACGCCAGCACCTGGGGGAACTCGACTCCCCCGGCGCTGTCTCAACGCTTCGAACAGTAGTAAGGACCCCGCGATGCCGACATTCAGCGACTCGGCCGGTCCGGGCATGGCTATGGAGACGACCTCGTCCAGCTCTTCTCGCAAGTGTTCGGGGATCCCCCACGCCTCGTTTCCCACGACGAGGGCTACGGGTTTGGACAGGTCGGCGTCGATGTGTTCCGTGGAAGCATTCGCATCGGCTCCGACGGTCGCCATACCTCTCTCCTTGGCGAAACGATGGACCTCCGCGAGCGAGACCCCCCCGACGACGGGGACGTGGAACAACATCCCCGCGCTCGACCTGACGGTCTTGGGCCCGAAAGGGTCCACCGAATCCTCGGCGAACACGACGGCCCCCGCCCCCGCCGCAACCGCGCTGCGGATGAGGGTGCCGGCGTTCCCGGGGTCCCGCACCGATACGAGCACGAGAACCAGGTTCATCTCCCGGGGCAACGAACGCAGCGCTACTGGATCCTGACGGACGACGGCCACCGCGCCTTGGGGCGTCCTCGTGTCGGCCAGCGAGCGCATGACGCTCTCGGTGACCACCTGTGGCCTGACTCCCGCGGCGGTGGCCAACTCCTCTAGGTCCCCGGGAGCATCTTCCGCCACGAGGAACAGGTCGAGCACGTCGGCCCCCGAGCGGAAAGCCTCCGTCACGACGGTGGGACCCTCCGCGAGGAACGCTCCCTCGGAGGCCCGAACCGAGCGTCGCTGAAGTTTGCGGGCGGCCTGCACCCGCGGGTTCTGCAGGCTCGTTACAACCTGGCTCAGGCCACTTCCTGAAGTGACTTCTTGGCGACTTCAGCTAGGGCCGCGAATGCGTCCGGCTCGTTCACCGCGAGCTCCGCGAGGATCTTGCGATCGACCTCGACCTCCGCGATCCGCAGACCGGCGATGAGCTTGCTGTAAGAGAGTCCGTTCAATCTCGCTGCGGCGTTGATACGGGTGATCCATAGGCGACGGAAATCACCCTTGCGCGCCCGCCGGTCGCGGAACGCGTAATGACCGGAGTGAAGGACCTGTTCTCTCGCGGCGCGGAAATGTTTTCCGCGCGCCGAGTAGTAACCCTTGGCCTGGTTGAGTACGGCCTTGCGCCTCTTCCTCGACGGGACGCTGCGCTTGACGCGTGGCATCGTGTTCCTCTCTTTCTACCTGGGAGCTGCTGCCCTTCGGGAGCGCTCTACTTACCGAGCATCTTTCGTATGCGCTGCGTGTCGGCCTTCGAGACCAACCCGGCGTTGTTCAGGTTGCGTTTGCGCGACGAACTCTTCTTGCCCAGGAAGTGATTCATGTTCGCCTTGCGGCGCCTGATCTTCCCGGTCGAAGTGACCGAGAAGCGGCTGGCCGCTCCCTTGTGCGATTTCATCTTCGGCATCTCTAACCTCCTTCGGCTCTCGTGACCTTCGGGGGCCGTGGCGTCGCCGGCTTGGGGGCCGGTGCCGCCTCCGCCTGAGGCTGTGGAGCTTCTTGTTTCTTGTGCTTCGGCGGACCGGACTGCTGCTTCACCGTGATCGCTTCTTTGTACGGCCCCAGAACCATCGTCATGTTGCGTCCGTCGACCTTGGGATAAGCGTCGATCCGTGCGATGTCCTGCAGGTCGGTCGAGAGACGATCGAGCAACTTCCTGCCCAACTCCTGGTGAGCCATCTCTCGGCCTCGGAACATGATCGTGACCTTGACCTTGGCGCCCTGACGCAAGAAGCGAATCACGTGACCCTTCTTCGTTTCGTAATCGTGAGGGTCGATCTTCGGCCGCATCTTCATCTCTTTGACGACGATGAGGGACTGCTTCTTGCGAGCTTCCTTCTGACGCACGTCTTGCTCGTACTTGATCTTGCCGTAGTCCATGATCTTGCAGACCGGTGGATCCGCCTGCGGGGCAACCTCTACGAGGTCAAGGTCCTGCTCGACCGCCCGGGCCATCGCATCGTCCAGGTCGACGATCCCTACCGCCGATCCATCCGATTCGACCAAACGCACCTTCGGCACCCTGATGCGGTCGTTCACTCTTAGTTCCGTTGCGATCCGTCTCTCCTTCCACCGACCTATAAAACGCGAAAAAGCCGATGACGCCAAGATGGACGCCACCGGCGAAGGACGCGCACGGAAACTTCGCCGCGCTCGCCCCCTTGCGGAGACTCCTAACCCCCACGGCTATCCTGTCGGCCGGAAGGTGAGAGGCAGTGCTGCGCCCCTTCTTGGCAGTGCTTTTTCACAAATGATTATAGGGGCGATCAGGGGAGGCCAACCATGGAAGAAGAAGAGGAACGAGAAAGGCCCCGCCCACGGGTCGTCGACAAGCGAGTCTCGG
This sequence comes from Actinomycetota bacterium, assembly GCA_034665645.1. Taxonomy (GTDB): domain Bacteria; phylum Actinomycetota; class CADDZG01; order CADDZG01; family WHSQ01; genus JAUJNU01. Next base: position 4,747 of record JAXDJP010000176.1, read on the forward strand.
CCGGCGGCGGCACTACCGCTCCGGCGGCCCGGCCCGCGTCCCCGGACCCCGCCCCCGCAACCGAAACACCATCCGAGCCGATCGTCCCGGCGCCCACGGTTCCCGCACCAAGCACCGCGGCCGAGCCCCCACCAACGGGGCCGGGTGGAGAGGTCTGGACCCCCGAGCAGGAGGCCCAAGCTCGTCAGATGGCCCAAGAGATCGCCGAGACTCCGAGCATCGAGTGGGTCGTGAATACGGCCGTAAGCCTCGCCAACATCGCGGCAACGAAACTGGACTTCGGTGCGGCCGCCGACGCTCAACTCGCGATCGACGCGCTCTCCGGGATCCTCAAAGAGGTGGGACATCGCCTGCAGGACGCAGAGGCCCCGCTGCGTCAGACCCTCGCGCAACTCCAGATGGCCTACGCGGGCCGGGTCGCTCCCTCACCCACTGCAACCCCTCCGAAATAATCCGGTTTACCCGCGTTCTAAGGGGCGCGATCGGATCATTTGGGAGAGGGGTGGGACGAGGAAAAGAAAACGGCCCCCTGCGCCTTCAGATGGAAAGCGCCCGGAGCCTTGAAGAAAACGGCCCCCGAAAGATCCGGAGCCTTAAAGAAAACGGCCCCCGGATCTTTTCCGGGGGCCGTTCTAGGTTTCGAAGGTTAGTTAAACGGCGCGAACGTTAGACGCCTGCTTGCCCTTCGGTCCGTCCGTTACATCGAACTCGACTGCCTGTCCCTCTTCGAGGGACTTGTAACCCTCGGTCTGGATAGCCGAGAAGTGCACGAAGACATCCTCACCATCGGACTGCGAGATGAAACCGTAGCCCTTCTCATTGCTGAACCACTTGACCGTACCGTCAGCCACTACTCCACTTCCTTTCGTACCGGCGGAGGATGGCAGGCAATTCCCTGCAGAGACCACCCCCGTCTTCTTACGGCTGAAACGGTAGCACAGTGACGAGAGCCGGTCCCAGAAACTTGAATCCCCGTCAGATGCCTTCGATCGGCTTGGGAAGAGCCGCCAACAGGTTCGCCATCTCGATCGCGGCCAGGGCGGCTTCGGCCCCCTTGTTACCGTGTTTTCCGCCCGCGCGATCGCGAGCTTGCTCGACGGTCTCGGTCGTCAGGACCCCGTTCGCGATGGGAACGCCGGTGTCGACGGAGACCTGGCCGATCGAATTCGACGCATGTCCTGCGACGTAGTCGAAGTGGGCGGTTTCGCCCCTGATCACGGCGCCCAGACAAACGATCGCATCGAACTCTCGCGACAGCGCAAGTCGCTTCGCGGTGACGGGGATCTCGAATGCGCCCGGCACCCATGCAACCGAGATCTTCTCGTCCGGCACGCCGTGTCGCTTGAAGGAGTCGAGCGCGCCCTGAAGGAGCTCGCGCCCGATCGTCTCGTTGAAGCGGGCGACGATTATCGCCACGCGCAGATCGCGCGCGTCGAAATCGCCCTCGAAGATGCGCGTCATCTCGCCTCCCTGTCCATCGGGTCACCGGAACCGGCTTGGGGCTCGACCAGCACGGCGTCGATGAGGTGCCCCATCTTGTCTCTTTTCGTTTGCAGGTACCTCAGGTTCTCCGGGTTCGGAGCGCTTTCGAGAGGCACGCGCTCGACGATCTCGAGCCCGTAACCCTCGAGCCCCGCACGCTTCGTCGGATTATTCGTCAACAGACGCATGGTCGAGATGCCCAGGTCGACGAGGATCTGTGCCCCCACCCCGTAGTCCCTCGTATCCGGCGAGAAACCCAGTTCGACGTTGGCCTCGACAGTGTCGAGCCCGCCGTCCTGCAGC
>JAXDJP010000177.1:0-4313 GCA_034665645.1 Actinomycetota bacterium
TGCGCACGAGCAAACCGGCGACGCGACCAAGAACGCCTCCGGCAGATCCCACCAAGCTCCCGGGCAGGTGAAGAAGGATTCCGGGGTTGCGGGGCCGTCGTTCGGCAACCACGGTCACTCCAAGGGACGCTCTTCGTCGCACGGCTGGGTGACGCTCTTCAAGCACTCGCTAGCCAAGCACGGCAACGGCCACGCGTACGGCCACTACAGATAAGTAGGGGTTGCGGGGGCTGAATCAGCCCGCTTGAACGCTCCGGGGATCGGCTTCACCACTCGTGTATCGCCGCACGATCTCGGCCTGCACCTTGTCCATCACGTCCTGGACCTTCTTGCGGCGGGCAGACACGCCCTGCTCGTACTCGGAGAGGGAGCGCATGATCTGCTGGATCTCTTCGGTCGACAGGCTCGGGAGCCGGGTGAGGGTCTGCTCGCCCACGATCTCCTCGACCCGTCGCCGGGGGATGTCGGCGTTGCGAGGGATGGAGAAATCGGGAGCCCGCGACGGCAGCGGCTTGTCGCTCCGGTTCGATTCGTTGGCGAGGATCGCCGGGAGCCGGGAGAGGAGATCGCCCTCGACGGCACCAGAGCGTCTGTCGAGCTCGGCCGACAGGATGTCGCTGCGCCCCTGGCATAGCCGCCTCTCGAAGGAGAGCTCCATCTCGCCTTCGCGGCATTCGTCCCGCATGGCGCGCACCTGCTCCAGAGGCTTCTGCTCGAGGCCCTCCAGGTAGCTCTCGTCGGTGATCATCTCGACGAGACGTCGCTTAACGGTCATGCAATGAGGATAACGCCCATAGCTACAGACCTAAAAGGGCTCTCGCCTGGGAGGGTGTTGCGATCTCACGCTGCATCTCTCGACCCATCTCCGCGACGCGACGGATCAGCTGGGCGTTCGAGCTCACGAGTTCTCCTGCGGCGAAGTACCTCACGTCCTCAAGCCCGGTTCTGACGTGCCCCCCTCCTGCGATCGCTGCTTTGGTGACCGCTAGGTGACTCCTTCCGACACCGGTTGCGCCCCATGACGCGCCCTTTGGAACGTGAGCCGCCAGGAAGTCGACGGCGTCATCCCACGCGGGCATCGCACCGGGGACACCGAGAACGAAGTCGAAATGACGATGGTGATCGTCGCCGCTCGCGGCGCAGAGCCGCTCGGCCGTCGCGATCATGCCGGGCTCGAAGATCTCGAACTCCGGAAGGACGTTCACCGAGCGCATGGTGCGATAGAGACGTTCGATCAGCTCGGGAGGGTTCCAGAACACGCCATCGCCGAAATTCACCGTTCCCGTCGTGAGGGAAGCCATCTCGGGGCGGAGGTCGAGCGGAGCCACACGCGCGTCTTCTTCATCGCTTACCGCACCCCCGCTCGTGAACTGCACGATGACGTCCGCGCTCGACTCGATGGCTTCTTTGGCAGCGCGGAAAGTGTCGACGTCCATGGTCGGCGCGCCGGCCTCGTCACGTACGTGCAGGTGATAGATCGAGGCGCCGGCTTCGGCGCACTCGGCCGCATCGGTCGCCAGCTCCTCCGGAGTGATCGGGAGCCCCGGTTGCTCGTCGCGAGTCAGCTCGGCGCCGACCGCCGCAACCGTGATGATGAGCGGGGGTACCGCCACTAACAGACGGAGGCGGCGAGAGGCGTGGGATTGACCGGGCCCCCACCTCCGGGGTGGTACTCGAAGTGCAGGTGTGGATTGCCCGCCGCGTTGCCGGTGTCTCCCACGGTGCCGATCTGCTGGCCGGCCGTGACGTGGCCCCCGGTCAATTGCGTCGCGCTGTGGATGTAGACGTAGAGGTTCCCGTCGTCTCCCGACAGATACATGATGTTGCCGCCCAACTCGTCGTAGCCGGCGTAGGTGATGGTTCCCGAAACGATCGCGATCTCCGGGGTCCCATACGCCGCCATCATGTCGACGCCTTCGTGAGTCCGTCCCCCCGACCTCGGCGCGCCGTAACTGTCCACGAACGAAACCGGACCACCGACCGGGCAATACATCTTTCCGCCACCGGACGGAAGTGGCGCGGCTGCAGCGGATGCGAAGTGAGTCGCCGCGGGTGCGGACGGCCCCAACTTCTTCTGCAGCTTCTCGTACTCGTCGCTGACGGAATCGAGTTGAGCCTGGAAGCGGTCGGCCTCGTCCTTGAGATCCGCCTCGGCTTGTGCGTGTGCGTCGCTCTTGGCTTCGAGTTCGCGTACCAGATCGTCCAGTCGATCCTGAGCGCGCGCGAGCTTGATGAACTCATCGGTACCGGATGTCGAGACGCGGGCCAGCATGTCCGCTCGGGCGGCTAGGTCGCCGACGTCCGACGCTCCGTCAAGAAGAAGCTCCAACATGCCCGTGTTCCCCTCCTCGTACAGGGTGCGAGCACGTTCCTCGGCGATCTTTTGAAGTCGGCTCATCTGTTTCTCGAGAGGGGCTTTTTCTGCGTTGAGCGAGTCGATGTCGTTCTGGAGCGCCTCTTCGCGCGAGTGAGCTTCCTCCACCTTGGCAGTGGTCGCGTCGAGCTGCGCCTGGATATCGTTCATCCGGGCTTGCAGATCCGACAGGCTCTCTTCGCCGGACGCTCCACCCATAGCCAGGGGCACCGAAGCGAGCGCGACGAGAACCACGGTTACGACGAGCCGGAGCGGCCGCCGGAGTCCTTGGGGCATGTCGGGCCACGCTAGCACAAGCGCTCAAGCGCCCTGGGGGCGGGATCACCCGTAAAATCGGGTGGTGCGCGGGGTTGAGGACTACCTCGAAGAGATAAAGCGCCTGGAAGAAGACGGCGACCGCATCACCGCGACCGTCTTGGCCCGCATCCTCGACGTTTCGCTTCCCTCGGCCTCCGAGATGCTGAAGAGGCTGGCCGGAGAGGGCTACCTCACGAGGGACAAAGGGGGCTCGATCCTCCTCACTCCCGACGGCCGCCGCCTCGCCCACACGATGCTGCGAAGACACCGGTTGATCGAGTGCCTCCTCGTCCAGAAGCTCGGCATGCAATGGCACGAGGTCCACGGCGAAGCGCACAAGATCGAGCATGCGATCTCGGCCCGGGTCGAAGAAGCGATGGCGAAGGCTCTCGATTACCCGGACTACTGCCCCCACGGACATCCGATCTGTCCGGTCGACCTACGCAAGCTTCGCCGTCTGAGCGAACTGGAGGCCGGCGAGGGAGGGGTCGTCGCGCAGATCTCCGAGGTGAAAGAGGACGTGCTTCCTTACCTCGATCGGATCGGCGTGCGGCCGGGGGTCAAGTTGTCGGTAAAGGACATCGCCCCGCTCGAAGGACCGCTCACGATCGAAACCGAAGAGGGTTCGACGCCGCTCGGACGCGAGCTGGCCACCTTCATCCGCGTGATGGAACCACTCGACTTCTAGTACCTAAAGGCCGTAGGTCTTGCCGATGATCTCGCGCATGATCTGAGAGGTTCCGCCGCCGATCGGACCGAGACGCGAGTCACGCCACGCTCGCTGGATGGGGAACTCCATCATGTATCCGTACCCCCCGTGGATCTGCACCGCTTCGTCGGCGACCTTGAACGCGACCTCACTCGTGTAGAGCTTCGCCATCGACACCTCGCGGATCGGGTTCTCACCGTCGACGTAGCGACGGAGCGCGCCATATGTGAGGGCCCGCCCGGCTTCGATGCGCGTCGCCATGTCCGCGAAACGGTGGCGCCACACCTGAAACTTCCCGATCGGACGATCGAAGGCCTTGCGCTCGAGCGCGTACTCCTTGGCCGCCTCATAGGTGCGCTGCGCGCCGGCGACCTGGCCGAGGGCCATGCTCAGCCGCTCCCACGCGAAGTTCTGCATGATGGCGTAGAACCCCGACCCTTGGGCGCCCAGTCGGTTCGCGTCGGGGACGCGCACGTCGGCGAAGGACAGATCGCCCGTTTGACTCGTGCGCCATCCCAACATCTGCATCCGTCGCTGCGTGAACCCCTCGGCCCCCGATTCGACGACGAACAACGTGATGCCGCCGTGGCCCGCGTCCGGACCTCCTTCGGTTTTGGCGGCGACCACTACGAAATCGGCCCACGCGCCGTTCGTGATGAACAACTTCTCTCCGTTGATGATCCAGTCGTTGCCGTCGCGTACGGCCGTCGTCTTGATCGCCGCGACGTCCGAACCGGCGTCGGGTTCCGTTACACCGAGGGCGCCGACCAGCCGGCCCTCGATGCCGGGAGTGAGCCACCTCTCGTGTTGTTCGGACGATCCGAAGTTGGCGACGTAAAGGAGGCCGAGGTCCTTGTGCGCGCCGAACGCCGCCGATACTCCGCCGGAACCGCAGCGGACCATCTCTTCGGTAACGACGGCTTCGGCAAGGTA
>JAXDJP010000178.1:0-2895 GCA_034665645.1 Actinomycetota bacterium
ACAGGTCGGCTCGCTTCAAGGCGAAATTGGCGGCGTGGTACGCGCCGAAACTGCAACCCGTTGTGATTATCTCGGCAGGCCCACCGCAATCTTCGAAGATGAAGGGAACGACTTGGTTGATGATCCAGTCTTCGTAGAGTCCGTGGAGCTGAGCTCTTTCTTCGAGCGTGTGGTTCCCCGGTACGTCCCAGCTACCCGAATCGAAGCTGTCGACGCAATAGACCTTGGCGCGCCCCGCTTCGATCAAACCCGCTACCGACGCGATCATGCCTCGTTCTTCGTAATCGGTGCTGTGACCCTGCTGCGACGGGAACACGAGAACCGGCCGACCGTAGTGCCCGTACGCGATCAGCGCGCCGTCGGCCTCGATCGCTGGCGAATAGATCGATACAGAGTCCCGCCTCATCCCCACACCTTAGTCAAGAGGTCGCCGAGGTAGGGGTCGAAGGTGTCGCGCCACGCGATCCAGTTATGTCCGTCGCGGTTCTCGACGAACGTCACGTCGTACCCCTGGGCAGCTAAAGCCTTCGCGGTTGCCCGGTTGTTGTTCAGGTTCTCTTCGACGGTACCGCACGTGATCGTCACGGGGATGGGATGGAGCCACTCCGGGGCGGTCAGAACCTCACCCATGAAGCGGCTGATCCTGCGGAACCTCGAGAAGCCCGACTCCTGCTTGTCGTAGCGGATCCGGAAGTAGCTTCCCGACTGCAGATATAGCGCGCCGAAGCTCGCCGGAGCCCTCCGATGTGCGTGCAACATCGCAAGGGCTCCCAGGCTCGCCCCCATGCCGATACGCATCTTGCGCCCATGTGGCGTCGGAGCGCGCTCCAGGAGTTGGGGGATCAATTCATGCGCCAACGAGCGGGCGTAGGCCGCCGACGCCGAATAGCTTTGGTCGCGGTCTATAGGACCCACCAGTGCCGCTCGCATCGGGGGGATGCGACCGGCAGCGAAAGAGCGATCGAGCCACAAGGTCAACGAGGAATACTCCGCGTACTCGGGACCGTCGTGCGCGATCAATAGCGGAAGCGGTTGCTCGGGATCGGTGTCGGGAGGGCTCCACAGCAGAACCGGATGCCTGCCACGGAAGGGACGGTTCTTGGTTGTGAAGCTTTCGATGGGGCCGGACTGCGCGGGTTCCTCGCCGAGCCACGCAGGATCGGCGTACCCCGGCATCTCGAGCACCGACTTGTCTCCGAACGGACCCGGGGCCCGCCTCGGGTTCGATGGATCACAGATGAGCTCCGTGCCGCCGTCGTCGTGGACCAACTGGAACTGGTACTCCATCCGATCGGCGTCGGGTTTGAGGAAATCTAGTTGCCACGCGGCTGCGTCCTCTCGCCAGATGAATTCGGGTCCGCAGCGCGGCCGCACGATCTCTTGCGAGAGGCGCACCGTGTCGAGGGAACGCTCGGCGTCTGGGAAGGAGAAGACGATCTTGGATCCATCGATCGTCGGCCCCTCGGAGGTTAGGACCGCCACGTTACCGGCGCGGTTCCCACGAGAAGAAGCGGATCGCGAGGATGATGCCGATCACTCCCCAAGCCGCAACGATGGCGAGCTCGGTCCCCTCGAATCCACTCGACGTGTGGAACGCGTCGGGATTGAAAGCTGCCTGCATCGCCGTCGAGTAGTGCCGGATGGGAAAGAAGTCGGCGAAGCGTAGCAACCAGCCGGGAGCGTCGTCGAGCGGGATGAAGATGTCGGAGATGAATAACAGCGGCAGGATCGTCGCGTTGATCACCGCGGGTGCCGCATCGGCGTTGGGGACGATGCTCGTGATCGCGAGTCCGAGGGCCGAGAAGGCGGCGGCCCCCACGATCAGCGTGACGAGGAATGCCGGAAGGGTGCTCGTCGGGATATCGACGTTGTAGAACACGGCCCCAAACACCGTCACGATCGCCACCAGCAATACGGCGATGAGCGTGGAGTGGATAACGCGACCCCCAAGGAACGCCCAGCCGGGTAGGGGAGTCCCTCGCTTCCTCTTCAGAACGCCTTGATCGCGTGAGAAGGAGATGCTCATCGCGACGTTGGTGTAGCAAGCCGTGATGACCGAGAACGCAGCGATCGCCGGAACGTAGAAGTTCGAGTTCTCCCCGAAAAGGAGGTTGAAGATGACGAGGAACATGAGCGGGAAGACGAACGTGAAGAACGCGGCCGCAGGATTCCGCCAGAAAGAACGGTTCTCGTACTTGACCTGCCGCAATGCAAGAGACGCTGCACTCATGAGCGCCGCCTCCGTCGCCTGCCGCCGGAGGCGTCGGGCGCCGCTCCCGGATCGCTGGGCCCCGACGCGTTCTTCGTCAGCTCGAGGTACACGTCTTCGAGTGAGGGTCGCGACACCGTGAGTCCCTCGAGAACGATCCCGCGATCGAGAGACCATCCCGTCACGTCGTGCAGCACCTTTACGGGATCGTCGGTTACGAGTTCGTGCAAGCTCCCGTCGCGGCGCCATCCGGCCCCTGGCACTTCCTCTGTCTGCGTCGTGAAACGGATCGTCGCGGCGTTCGCGTCGGTGGCCACGAGCGTGCTTGGGGGTCCCTCCGCCACGATCTTGCCGCCCACGATGATCGCAACGCGGTTCGCCAGATTCTGCGCCTCGTCCATGTAATGGGTCGTGAGGAAGACGGTCTTGCCAAGTGATTGAAGGTTGTGAACCATGTCCCACGCGCTCCGCCGCGCCGACGGGTCAAAGCCGGTTGTGGGCTCGTCCAGGAAGAGGAGATCGGGGTCGCCGGCTAACCCGACGGCCACGTCGAGCCGCCGCTGTTGACCGCCTGAGAGCTTGATGACTCTCGTGTCGCGTTTCTCGCCAAGGCCGACGACCTCGATGATCTCGTCGACGGGGCGCGGGTGCGGGTAGTAACCGCGGTACATCTCGATGACCTCTGC
>JAXDJP010000179.1:0-4786 GCA_034665645.1 Actinomycetota bacterium
GGCGGTCTCGCGCTGGCCCTGTTCGACCTCGCACGCCGGATTGCCGGGAAAGTCTTCGTCACGTCTTCTTCGGACGAGAAGATCGAACGCGCGATCTCAGAAGGAGCGGGTGGAGGCATCAACTACCGAGAGCAAGACGTCGGCAAGGGCATACGCGGCCTAACCAGCAAGAGAGGCGTCGATCTGGTTGTGGATTCGGCGGGAGGTGACGCACTCGACGGAGCGATGCGGGCATTGAGGCCCGGAGGGCGTCTCGTCGTAGCCGGAGCCACCGCAGGCCGCAAGGCCGAGATCGACGTCCGACGTTTGTTCTGGAGCCAACTAGAGATCGTCGGGTCGACCATGGGATCCGACGTCGACGTTGCCGACATGCTGCGGATGGTGTCGGGAGCCGGCCTCCACCCACGCATCGACAAAACGTTTCCGCTCGAGCAAGGCCGCGATGCATTGACCTACCTCGGCTCGGGGGAGCGATTCGGGAAAGTCGTGCTCGAGATCGGTTAGAACGGCCTACGGACGGACCGCGTTTCGTACCGCTTCCGCTACGGCTCGAGTTGCGAGATGGCCGAGCACGTCTAGGTCTTGAGGCCCTGCGACGGGGCCCGGTGCTGCGATCGCGAACACGACGTCGCCGTCGTAGCGAGTGTGCGCGGGCCGTACCGAGATCGTGATCCCGTCCGAGCCCCGCGCCGCCAGCCACTGGACCTCACGTTTCTCGAGCACGGCGTTAACGGCGACCACCGCCAGCACGGTGTTCTCCTTGTCGAACGCGCCCTCAGGCAGGGGAGGGTGGTACTCCTTGGTGGAAGCCGTCGTTCCCGCGACGACGGTGCCGTCGTCCGCTAGAACATCTCCGACGGCATTGACGACGGCTAAAGCAGACGCTTCCCACGCTGCTTCCGACGCGTGAGCGATGCCGAGACCGCCGGGAGAGGCGAACTCTCGGCCTGCCCACTTCCCGACGGTGCACCCGGTCCCCGCCCCGACGGCGCCCGTCGCCACAGACGCGGAAGCGGCGTCACATGCGGTGCGTCCCGCAGATGCATCCGGTCTCGCTGCCGGGTTGCCACTTCCGAGATCGAAGACGACCGCGGCGGGAACGATCGGAACGACAGCGATGGGCGTTCGGTAACCGACGTCCCGTTCGGCGAGCCACGACATGACGCCATCGGCGGCGGCGAGTCCGAACGCGCTGCCTCCCGTGAGTAGCACCGCGTGGATCTCGGTCAGCTTCCGGGCGACGTCCAAGACCTCGAGCTCGCGCGAGCCCGGCGACGATCCCCTGATGTCGCACGACGCCACGTTTCCGCCGGGCGGAAGGATGACGGTGCAGCCGGTGCGGCCTTCTCTATCGGTGTAGTGACCGACCTTCCACCCGGCTCCGAGGGTGTCCTCGGCCGAGTTGCCGCCGGGGCTATCTCTCTTGATAGGAGTACCGCTCTTCCCGCCAAGGATCGGCCTCGTTGTGGTAGCCCCGCATCTCCCAGAAGCCGCGACGATCCGAGTCGAGCAGTTCGAAGGATCGAACCCACTTCACGCTCTTCCAGAAGTAGAGCTTCGGAACCACGAGCCTCAGGGGATAACCATGTTTCGGCTTCAGGTCTTCGCCGTTATGGCTCCACGCGAGGATCGAGTCGGCCTCGTGAAGAACTGCCAGCGGAAGGTTGGCGGTGTATCCGAACGATGCGCCCACGGAAACGAAGTTGGCCTCGGGCTTCGGCCCGGCGAGTTCGAGCAACTTCTTGGTCGGGACGCCCGACCAGATGTTGTCGAGTTTCGTCCAGCCCGTGACGCAATGGATGTCCGAGTGCATCTCTATAGGACCGAGAGCCTTCAGGTTTTCGTAGTCGAGCTCCACCGGTCTCTGCGTTAGGCCGCCGATCGTGAACCTCCATTCGGCCGGATCGAAGCGAGGGATGGGTCCTTCGTGGAGGACCGGCCAGCGAGAGGTAACGCGTTGCCCGGGCGGCACGCGGTCGGCAGCGTGCTCTGGAAGCTTGGAGTCGACCTGGGGGAGCGATGACAGGCCCATGACGCGCCCGTTCCCGCTTGGGTCGTCATCGAGACCCACGTCCGCCGTTTCGGAGGGGTCGACCTTTCTTTCTAGATCTTGCAGACGCAGGGTCGCTCGCGCATGTAACTCTTCGTCTCCGATGCGCAACGCGAGCGTCGCCGCATCTTGATAACGCTTGCGCGCTCTCTTGACCCCGCGTTCCTCCCGACCGGGGGCCGCGTACTTGACGAAGTTGTCGGCGGTCTCCAGCAGTTTCAAGATCTTCGAACGGTCGTTGCCCATCGCATTGAATCCTATACCTGCCGCATCGGACACCGGCTTAAGCTCGGGGCATGAAGATCTTTCATCACCGAGAAGTGGGCCCCCTGGCCTGCAACTGCTACATCGTTGGCGATCCCTCCACCAAACAAGCGATCGTTATCGACCCGGGAGGTGACCCCGACGACCTCATGGCCCTCATATCCGCGGATGGCCTCAAGGTCGTAGCCATCATCGCCACGCACGCTCATTTCGACCACGTCGTTGCGGCGGAGGCCATGAGAGCGCGGACGGGTGTGCCGTTCTATCTACATGCCCTAGACAAGCCGTTGCTTGCTTGGATGCAGGAGTCGGCTCGGATGTTCCTGGGGCTCGAGCTTCCTCCGCCGCCCGAGGTAGATGTCGAGGCGGCTGAAGGTAACGTGCTGAAGGTGGGGGAGTTCGGGCTTCAGGTCGTCCACACACCGGGGCACTCGCCGGGATCGATATCGCTCATCGCCGACGACGCGATCTTCAGCGGCGACACGCTTTTTGCCGGGTCCGTCGGTCGCACGGACCTGCCGGGTGGCGATCAACGCGCTCTGGTCGCGTCGGTGCGAGAAAAGCTTTTCGTTCTAGGGGAGCAGCTGCCGGTCTATCCCGGTCACGGACCGGCGACGTCGCTGGTCGAAGAGAAGGAGTTCAATCCCTTCGTAGGGGCCGCGGCGCGAGGGCCGTGGAAGAAACTCGGCTCTAGTAGCCGTCGTCGTTCTCGCCCACGCCCTCGCCGGTGTCTTCGGTGGTGTCGGTCGACCCTTCGGTCGTATCCGTTGAGCCGGCGTCTCCTCCGCCGCCGACAACGATCTCGCCGGTCATCTGCGTTGGGTGGATGCTGCAATGGAATTCGTAGGTGCCCGCCTCGGTCGGGGCGGTGAAGGTTCCGGATGCGCTGTTTCCCGGGTCGGCGGACAGATCGGCGCCCTCGATGTCGTCCGACGTGAAGGTGTGCGGCGACTCGCCGTCGTTTTGGAACGTGAGGTCTATCTCCTCACCAGGCTCCAAGTTGAGGGTGGTCGTGTCGAACTGGAAGTCCGTGGCCACGACCGTGACGGCCCGGCTCCCGGAGTCGCCGCCCGAGTCGGTCTTGTCTCCGCAGGCGCCCAAAAACAGAAGTAGGGCGGCGGCCACGACGAAAACCCGCGTCGACTTATTTCCCAGCATCGGGGCCTCCTAGGAGATATACGGCGGAACTGTTGCGAGAGGGACCCCGGGGTAGCGGTCGACCTCGCGCTCGAGCGTCAGCTTGAGGTGATCCTCGCGCGTTGCGATCTTGCGATCGACTTCGCGGAACCCCAGCTTCTGCAATCGCCGAACCTCACCCGCGTAAGACTTGCGGAGGGGGCCGTCCGGCGACGTTAGATAGACGTCGAGGGTGAGCCTTTGAGTGACCTTCTTCTGTTTGCCTTCAGCCATCGGGCAAGGTTATCAGGGAGGCTGCGCCGCTCTTTACAGCCACTTCCGACTCTTGAAGTACACGTAAAGTCCGCCGCTCAACGCCACCATGAGGATGACGGCGAACCAGAATCCCACCAGCGAGCCCTCTTCGGGCACGAGACTGAAGTTCATCCCGTACACGCCGGCGATGAGCGTCGAGACGGCGAAGATCGCGGCCCACGCGGCGAGGCGTTGCGATTGGTCGTTCAAGGTAGCGGCTTGTTCGCTCCGAACGAGGTCCAGCACCGCCGACGCCAGATCGTCAACGTTCCGCACCTGTTCGTTGATGCGCATCGTGTGGTCTTGGATATCGCGGAAGTAATGAGCGTCTTCGAAACGGATCAGGTCGCGGCCTTCTTGCGGATGGACGATCCAGTCGAGTACTCCCTTAACCGGGAAGGCGTAACGCCGGAGCCGAGCGGTCATCTGCTTCACGGAATACAGATCTTTCTGGATGGGATCACGCGGTCTCGTTAACGCGGCCTCTTCGAGCACTTCAACCGTGTCCTCGAGTTTGTTGGCGTGCTCTTCGAAACAGTCGACGATCACGTCGAGCAACGTGTGCACCAGGTGGGCGGGACCCCTTTCGAGATGATCCATGTGCTCCTGCCACCGTTTCTTGGCTTCCTCGATCGTTCGATGAGCACCGTGGTGCATCGTTAGGACGTATCTCTCTCCCACGAAGCACGCCAGCTGCACGGCCTCGAGTTGACCGTTCACCTCGTCGAGCTGATGGAGCACCAGGAAGAGATGGTTCTCGTATGACTCCAATTTGGGCCGCTGCCGGGTGTTGATGGAATCTTCGACCGCCAGGGGGTGGAGACCGAACTCCTCCGAGATCACCGCGATGTCTTTCTCGTCGAGGTCTGAGGTGTCGGCTTCGGCCCACAGGAGGTTGCCCTCTTCCTTGCGAAGCTCGGACAGGGCGTCGAGGTCGTCGACCTCTTCCCACCCTTTCTTGGAGGAATGACAGACGGCCATCAGCATGTCCGAGACAATAGTCCTAGCGGGTGACGGAGCCGTTTTTTCGTTCGTTCTGCT
>JAXDJP010000180.1:0-4520 GCA_034665645.1 Actinomycetota bacterium
AAGCGTCGGAGTGGTTGTAGGCGTAGAGCGCGTTCCGGTAGTCATCCGGCGCGCCCGAGGCGTGCAGGTAATTGGCAGCGCCCATGATCGCATCGTGTGGACCGCGGATGTTGCCGCCCATCCCGTACTTCTCCCACGTCGACGGCAGGAACTGCATGGGTCCTTGCGCGCCGGCGGAGCTGTTCGATCGAACCTTGTTGAACTTCGTTTCGATGAAGTTCACCGCCGCCAACACCTCCCATGCAACGTGGAAGCGTTCCTCGGCCCGTTTGTAGAAACGAAGCAACTTTCCCGCCGGGGCGGCGGGGCCGGTACGGAACGAATCGGGATCCTTGATCGGCGTGACCAGAGTTCGCAGGCGCTTCGACGCGTGGTGATGCGCACGGGTTACGCGCGCAAGTCTCGTGCCGAGATGCTGCATGGTCCTTCGGAAGAGCCGGTCCCTTCGACCCAACTTGCGATAGATGCGTTGCTGGTAAAGAGCCTGGAGCGTCAACAGCTTCGGTGGATGGCGACCGAAGATGCCGTCGGACGCGACCCATTCGTCGATCGAGTCGCGTAGGTCCCTCGTCACGCGCGTGAGATCACGAGCGATCCACCGTCCTCTCTTGGGGACGCGTTTGTTGGGGGCCGGTCGGAAAGGCTCGTCGGCGGTCGAAGCGGCGACGCGCGCGCCATCCACCCGCGTCGTCGCTGGAATCGCGCTCTCGTTCGTGGCGGGCCCCGAGCTGCACGCTGCGGTGAGCAGGCCGGCGATGAGGAGAAGGGATAGAAGCTTTTTCACGACTCCACCATAAGCAACGGCGCCCGCCTTGGTTCGAGCGCTTTCGCCGTCTGGTCGCATTGCTTAAGCGACGGCCGGGCGCCTTGATCCTGGTTTCTCAGGCGGCGTCGCTGAGGTTACGTATTTCTATGCGTGCAGCGTTCCCTAAGACTGCCCATGATGTCCAACTTCATCCATGTACGGCCGTTCGGGGGGACGGTGGTTCGCCGCGCCCTCGTTCTGTTGATGGCTTCGGGGATGTTGTCGATCGCTCCTGCCGCGAAAGCACAGACGACTGAGATCGCCGATGGCCCCGGAACCGTCGAGGCGGTATCGCCGTGGCTCGGCGCGGACGTCTACCTCGAGCCACCGTCGCCGGAGATCGAGAACGCCAACGCTCTGTTCCACCAGGAAACCGATCCCGTCGACGAATCGGTCGTCGTTGAGGAAAGCGCGGCACTCGAAGAAACCCCCGAACTCGAACAAGATGCGGTAGCAACGGACGCGCTCTCGTTCCGTGCGGCCCCCGCGCAACCCACCCCGATCGACGAGCGAGGCAACAAGCGCTACGTGTTGCCCGTCGACAAGATCTACATCTCTGCAGGCGATGTGTCTTCCCCGCACCACGACTACCCCGCATGGGACATCGGCGTGCCGCTTGGGACTCCCGTCTATTCCGTCACTTCGGGAGTGGTTGCGGAAGCGACGTACGACGGCAACTGCGGGGCGGGCGTAAAGATCAACGGTAGCGACGGCATGACCTATCTCTACTGTCACGGCTCCGCGATCGCGACGGCAGTCGGCCGCTCGGTTCGCCCAGGCGAGCTCATCATGCTGTCGGGAGATTCCGGTCACTCGACCGCTCCGCACCTTCACCTTCAGATCGAGAACGCATCTGGTGTTCTGGTTTGTCCGCAGACTCCACTTGCGTCTTGGTATTCGGGTGGCCAGATGTCTCCGGCTCTGGCTCCGACCTCTGGGTGTTGGTACCCGGGGACCGGCGAAGACGACGCGCTCGACGGCGGCGCTCCCGCTCACATCGGGGGAGGAGATCCTCCGTCGATCGCCGACCCGACCGATCCGGTCGATCCCACGGACCCGGACCCGTCGGTGTCGCCCGAGCCCTCGCCGTCTGACGGCGGCGTAACCCCGTCGCCATCCCCGACGTCTTCCGATACCCCGGGGCCCGATCCGCAGCCGTCCGATACTCCTTCCGAGGAACCCTCGAGCGCACCCCCAGACGTCACCCTGCCGCCCACAGATACGACCGAGCCCCCGCCCACGCCGGGGGGCGACCCCTCGCCCTAGCGTCCGGGCCAGACGCTCGCCCAGTCGTTCTGATCCACGAGGGTACGGGAGGCGTAACCGCATTGGATTTTTTGGCCGTCGCAGTCGCGAGACCGCCGGCAAGTCCAGTTAAATAGCGCCATGGCGCCGCGCTCTATCTGGAAAGGGTCCATCACCTTCGGGCTGATAACCATTCCGGTCAAGGTCTTCACCGCCGTCGGGCGGGAAGACAAGATCGACCTTCACCTCCTTCACGAGAAGGACGGCGAGCGCATCCACTACGAACGCAAGTGCGCCAAAGGTCACAAGGACATCGACTGGGACGAGATCGTGCGCGGCTACGAGTACGAGAAGGGCAAGTGGGTCGAGATCACGGACGAAGACCTCGACGCCCTCGATCTCGAGTCGCTTCGCTCGATCGATATCGAAATGTTCTCGCCGCTCGATCAGATAGACCCCATGTACTTCGACAAGACGTACTACTTGGTCCCCGAAGGGGCTGCGGTGAAGGCCTACCGGTTGATCGCGGACGCGCTCGAGGACGAAGGTCTCGTCGGGGTCGCCAAGGTTGCCCTACGTGAACGCGAGCATCTCGCCGCGATCCGGGTGAAGGACGGTGCACTCGTTCTCGAGACGATGCACTGGCCCGAAGAGATCCGTGACATGAAGTTCGAAGAGCTAAAGAAACGTCCACGCGTTCAGGATCGCGAACGCAAGATGGCGCGACAACTCATCCAACAATTGACCGACGATTTCGACCCGAGCCGGTTCAAGGACGAATACCACAAGGAACTGAAGAAGCTCATCCGTAAGAAAGTGAAGGGCGAAGAGATAGTCATCCCCGAACGCGCCGAGGAGCCGTCCGGCGTCGTCGATCTGATGGAAGCGCTGAAGGCCTCGGTCGAAGCCGCCCGAAGGGGGGAGCAGCCCAAACCGCCTGCGGCGTCAAAGAAAAAGAGCTCCGGCGGCAAGAAGGGAGCCGACGAGGATCTGACCGGGCTGACGAAGCAAGAACTTGACGAGCTCGCCAAGAAGCGAGGCATCTCGGGCCGCTCGAAGATGGACAAGAAAGCTTTGATGAAGGCGCTCACCAAGTCCGCCTAGAGCGGCGGCCTTAGAACTGTCGAAACTCGGGGCCGCGCGTTCTCCCAGAGATAGGGTCACGAGCGATGACCGACCAGGGTGGGCTCTCGGACGACGCCCCCATCCCCGCACCGCAAGGGGCCGTGATCCTCGAGGATCCGTCGCCCGATTCCCACATGCCCAGATGGATCCCGAGGCTGATCATCACGATCATCGTCTTCGTGGCGGTCGCTCTCGGCGCGTGGCAAGTGGTTCGGGCGCTGACGGACCTGATCGTGTGGCTCGTGATCTCGTTGTTCCTTTCATTCGCGCTGGAGCCCGGCGTCAACTGGTTGACGGAAAGAGGGTGGCGGCGAGGACTCGCAACTGCGACCCTGCTCTTCGGTCTCTTCATCATCGGAACGTTGCTGGTGGCTTCGATGATCCCGCTCGTGATCCAGCAGATCCGCGATCTCATCGAGAACGTGCCGGGGTACATCGATCAGATCAGCAATCTCTCCGAACGTTGGTTCAATTACCGGATATCGAGCGACCAGCTCGTCGACCAGTTACGGAGCTTTGACATCTCGCTGGCGGACTACGCGCGGAACGTCGCGGGGAATCTCCTCGGGGTGGGGGCCGCTGTGGTCGGCGCGATCTTCGAGATGTTCACGATAGGTCTCTTCACCTTCTATCTCGTCGCCGACGGCCCGAGGCTGCGCCGCACGGTTTGCTCAGTGTTGCCCCCGGCGCGACAGCGCGAGGTTCTTTTCATCTGGAACGTTGCGATCGAAAAGACGGGCGGTTACCTCTACTCTCGATTGCTTCTGGCCGCGATATCGGGAACTGCAACATTCATCGTTCTGACGATCCTCGGCGTCCCCTTCGCGCTGCCACTTGCCCTTTACACGGGACTGTTGTCGCAATTCATCCCCGTTGTAGGTACGTATCTGGCGGCCATCGTGCCTCTGCTCGTGGCGCTTCTCGACGATCCCGTGTCGGCCCTCATCTTGGTCGTCTACTTCGTCATCTACCAGCAGATCGAGAACTATCTCCTCAGCCCCCGCATCACCGCTCGGACCATGCAACTGCATCCCGCGATCGCGTTCGGGGCAGCGATCGCCGGTGGGAGCCTGCTCGGCCCGATGGGTGCTTTCTTGGCGCTACCGGCCGCGGCGATCGTCCAGGCCGGGCTATCGACCTTCATCAAACGCCACGACGTACTGGAAAGCGACCTCACGCGCGAAACCGTGGAAGTTACATAGCCGCCCTTCGGCAGGTCCGCTAACGAACAAGCGAGGCGAAGACGACGACGTTGTCGAGATAGTGACCCGTGGTGTCGTCGAAGTCGCCTCCGCACGTCAAGAGACGCAATCCGGCGTGAGCGATGTCTCCATAAACGAGTTGC
>JAXDJP010000181.1:0-2620 GCA_034665645.1 Actinomycetota bacterium
AGGAGCGATGTTCATAGCGACGAACGCCGATCCGTCCTTTCCCGGAGCGGACGGTTTGCTGCCCGGCGCCGGCGCCATCTTGGCCTCGATCGAGGTCGCGTCGGGCCGTCTAGCGGAGGTGATGGGAAAACCCAACCCCGCGATGATGCAAGCCGCGGCGCGTCGTCTGGAGGGTTGCGAGTCGATCGCGGCTATCGGCGACCAACCCATCACGGATCTTGCGGGGGCCCGCCTTCAAGGGTGGGCGACGATCCTCGTTCTATCCGGGGTGACCACGACGGCGGATGTCGAAAGCCTCGACCCGCGTCCCGACTACGTGCTGGACAGCATCAGCGACCTGACGTAGCCGATCAGAACGCGCACGCGGGAGTCAGCGCCAGTGCTGGCCCCATTGCACGCGCTCCGGTTGTGGGCGGCCGCCCAATAAGTACATGGCGACGAGACCGAAGAGGAAACCGCCGACATGCGCCATCCACGCGACCCCGGTGGAGCCTGGTGCACCGATACCGATCCGCGACGCGATCTCCGGCAGACCGATGAGGAACTGGTACGCGAACCACAACGCGAGCACCGCGAACGCCGACATGTTGACGATCGTGAAGATGATGATGATCGGTAGGAGTACCCGCACGCGCGCCTTTGGGAACAGCAAGATGTAGGCGCCCATCACCGCGGCAACCGCTCCCGACGCTCCAACGGTAGGTGTCTCGGACGTGAGATGTGTCAGCACATGCGCGAACGATGCGACGACCCCGCCGAGCAGATAGAAGATCAGGAACTTGACGGGGCCCAGGTGATCCTCGACGTTGTTGCCGAAGACCCACAGGAACAGCATGTTGCCGCCGATGTGCATGAACCCCGCGTGCAGGAAGATCGAAAAGAGAACGGCCAGCAAGAAGGACGTCAACGATCGATGGGGGATCAGAAGTTCCCCCCCGGGGCCCGCGACGAGGGGGCACTTGTCGGCAAGCTGGCATGAGACCGGTGCGTGCTTGAAGAAGTAGATCGCCGATTCGACGCTGGTGCCCAGACCGGGCTCTCGAAAGAAGAAGATGATGTTGGCGATGATTATCCCGATGGTGACGTAGGGCGTCCTTCTGGTCGGATTGTCGTCCGACAGGGGGATGAGGCTCAGCACCGGGCGAGTATAGGTTGGGGCCTCACGGCGAAAGTCGAACGTTAAGGAGGAGTTACCGGTGCTTGATGAGGTTCGAAGGATCGCTCTCGTCACTTCCGGGGTGGCGGAACTGACGCGCAATCGCGCCGAGCAGATCGTGCGCGATCTCGTCTCGTCGGGTGACGTAAGAAGGGATAAGGCTTCGTCCACCGTCAAGGAGTTGCTTAGTTTCGCGCGCGAGAATCGTCGCGAGGTGCTCTCGATGCTCAGAGGCGAGGTGCGCTCCCAGATCGAGGGCCTCGGGGTCGTGACGAAGCGCGACGTCGAGCGGCTCGAGCGCCGCATCGCGAGACTCGAAGATCGCGCGACGCGGCCGAGCAGCGGGCCGGAGAGCGCGGCGAAGAAATCGACCGCCAAGAAGTCCACGGGGAAGAAATCGACCGCCAAGAAGAGCACGGCGAAGAAATCGACTGCCAAGAGATCCACGGGGAAGAAGACCACCGCGAAGAAGACGTCGGCTAAGACGACGAGCAAAGCCGCGGCGGCCAACGAGCCGAGCACCAAGGGCCCGGTGACTCCCGCGGCGGCTTCGGGAACCGGGGATCCCTCCGGCAGCTCGTCCTGAGGAATCTTGAAGCGCGTCCGGCTCGACCAAGAGCTGGTGCGAAGGAAGCTGTGCGGATCTCGCAGTGAGGCGAAGAGCCAGATCGAGAGGGGACTCGTGACGGTGCAAGGCATCGCGGCCCCCTCGCCGGCCACGTTGGTCGCCCCGGACGTGGCGATAGAGATCTCAGGTCCCGCGCGCCGCTTCGTGTCGCGGGGCGGCGAGAAGTTGGACGGAGCCTTAGAGCGTCTCGACGTGTCGGTAACGGACAAGAGATGGCTCGACGCGGGCGCATCGACCGGGGGGTTCACCGATCGTTTGTTACAAGGCGGAGCCGCTGCCGTCGCGGCCGTCGACGTTGGCTATGGGCAGCTCGATTGGGGTCTTCGCAACGATCCGCGAGTCACCGTGCTGGAGCGCACGAACGTTCGCAGCCTGACTGCGTCCGATCTGCCGTGGAGGCCGGACGGCGTTGTGGCAGATCTCTCGTTCATCTCGTTGACCACCGTGTTGCCGGCGCTGGCGGCCGTTGCAGCCGACGACGCCGACTGGCTCCTCATGGTGAAACCGCAGTTCGAGGTGGGACGCGAGGGTTTAGCCAAAGGGGGAGTGGTGCGCGACCGCGCGCTGTGGCTTCAGGCGATCGAGAAAGTAGTAGGGGCGGCCGAGGCTGTGGGGCTCGGGCTCGTGGGCGCGGCCCCCTCGCCTCTGACGGGCCCCGCCGGCAACCGCGAGTTCTTCGTGCACCTGAGGCGCGGACCGTCTAAGGCTGACGTGTCCCTGGCGACGGTAGTGGAGGACGCCCCGTGACGATCGCCCGCGTCGCGATGGTCGTGAACGGTTTCAAAGACCGCGCCACGGACCTTGGATCGTCGATCGAGACTTTCTTGAGAGACCGA
>JAXDJP010000182.1:0-4540 GCA_034665645.1 Actinomycetota bacterium
CACCGACGTATTCCGACGGCAGGTCTACAAGTGACCGGGACTTCCGTAGACTGAGATGACCGTGGGTCAGGACATCCGGTACGCGAAGAGTGGCGACATCCATATCGCATACAAGGCCGTGGGCGACGGCCCCCTCGATCTGGTGTTCGTACCGACCTGGGCATCGAACCTAGACATCCTCGAGGACTATCCGCCGATCGCCCTCGGCATGGAGAGGCTGTCGACTTTCTCTCGTTTGATCTTGCTGGACCGCCGCGGCGCGGGATTGTCGGATCGGACGTACGGAACCGCGACCTTGGAGGAGGGCATGGACGACCTCCTCGCGGTGCTGGACGACGTCGGCTCGAGTCACTGCGTCCTCGTGGGTTTGAACGAGTCGGGGGCCCTGTGCGCGCTTACGGCAGCGTCCCATCCCGATCGCGTGAGTCACCTCATCCTTTACGGCTCTTACGCAACGACGTCTCGTCAGGACGACTACCCGTGGGCCCCAACGCTCGAGGAACGACAAGAACAGATCGGATTCCTGATCCGAACGTGGGGACAGGAAGAGTTCGCGTTCCTGATGAACCCATCCGGTACCACCGATACGCGCTTCCTGCGATGGGCGGCGCGTTGGCAACGGAACTCGGCGACAAAAGATGCCCTGGAGAACGCGTACGAGGTCCTCGCGCACACCGACGTGCGGCAGATCCTCCCGTCGATCCGGGTGCCGACGTTGGTGCTGCATCGCAAAGGCGACATGCTCGTGCCGATCGATAACGGGCGCTACCTGGCCGACAAGATCCCCGGCGCGAAGTTCGTCGAGCTAGAAGGAGAGGACCACATCCCGTTCTTGGGAGACTGGGAGTCGGTCGTCGACGAGATCGAGGAGTTCCTGACCGGGAACCGTCGCGACCGCGGCACGGAACGGGTACTCGCAACGATCCTTTTCACCGACATCGTCGATTCCACAACGCATGCGTCGCGACGAGGTGATTCCGCGTGGAGACAATTGCTCGACGAGCACAACGAACTCATCGAACTCGAGATCGAACGCTTCAACGGGAGGCTCGTCAAAACCATGGGTGACGGCATGCTGGCGACGTTCGATGGTCCGGCGCGGGCGATACGTTGCGCGTGCCGGATCCGCGAGCGAGTGGGTGATCTCGGACTTCAAGTGCGCGCGGGCCTCCACACTGGCGAGGTCGAACGAAAGGGCGACGACGTCGTCGGCATCGCGGTTCACATCGGCGCCCGCGTCTCCGAGCTTGCCGGTCCCGGCGAGGTTTTGGTATCGGGTTCCGTTCCGCCGTTGGTTGCGGGGGCCGGGATCAAGTTCGAGGATCTGGGTCCCCGGGAACTGCGCGGCATCGACGGGCAATGGAACATCCATCGCGCTTTGATCTAGCGCGCTAGAACGATCACCCGGTCGCAGCCACTGGCCCGGCGACTCGAGTCTGCGCATCGTCCAGCGAACGCAGCGCTCTTGCGCGGTCGTCGCCGAAACCGACGAACAGGTTGAGTGCGATATCGCCGAACGCCGCGATCGCCTCTTCGAACGTCAGGAGTTGCGCTAGATGCAGCGTGACGATCCCGTGGGCGGTCGCCCACAGTTGCATCGCGAGCGGCCGCGCCTCGGCGGCGGCGAAGCGCCCGGCATCGAGCGCGCGCTGTACTCCGGCAACGAGTTTCTCGAAGGTCCACAAGCCGACCTCGGGATCCCCATCTAGAAGCGGCTCCATGAACATGAAGCGGTAGAGGTGCGGGTTCGTCAGAGCGTTGATGAAGTAGGCGGCACCTTGGGCGGCGAGGTCTGCCACCGGGTCGTCGGTCTCGCGGACCTCTTCCAGAAGGCGGCCGAAGCGGTCGAAGCCTTCTTTCCTAACGGCGTGCTGCAACTCGTCCATCCCCCTGAAGTACGTGTAGACGGCCATGGTCGAGGCACCCACCTCGGACGCGAGCCTTCTCGTGCTCAGCGCGCTCGGCCCTTCCTCGGCCAGGAGACGAGCGGCGGCCTCGATCAGCTTGACCCGGACGCTCGGGTCGGGGGCTTTGGGACTCACGTTTGACAGCATGACATATCAGCGTTATGAATCAAAGCACAACAGCGTTATCTCTCCGAAGGGGGTGGCAGATGTACGACGTGATGGTCATCGGGGCCCGCTGCGCCGGCTCGCCGACCGCGATGCTCCTGGCCCGGCGGGGCCACAAGGTCCTGCTGGTGGATCGCGCCACGTTCCCCAGCGACACGATGTCGACGCACTTCGTCCAGATCCCCGGAGTCGCTCGGCTCCGGCGGTGGGGTTTGCTCGACGAGGTCGCCGCGACCGGCTGCCCGCCCATAACCAAAGGCCGCCTCAACATCGGGGGCGAGGAGGTGGGGGCGGAGTTCCCGTTCCCCGACGGGATCCCGGGTCTCTTTGCGCCGCGGCGAACGGTTCTCGACAAGATCCTCGTCGACGCCGCGGTAGACGCCGGCGCGGAATTGCGTGACGGAGTCTTCATCGATTCGCTCTCGTTCGACGACGGGCGCGTCGTCGGCGCGGAGGGTCACACCTCCGAGGGATCTTTCTTCGCGGGGGCGAAGGTCGTGATCGGTGCCGATGGACGAAACTCCGTCGTTGCGAAGGCCGTCGGTGCGGAGTACCGCGAGTACACGCCGCCGCTCGGGTGCGGTTATTACGCGTACTTCAGCGGCGTCGAATGCGACGAGGCAGAGCTTTACCTGCACGACGAGACCTTCTCCGCCGTCTTCCCTACCAACGACGGTCTGACGACGGTCGCGATCGGTTTCCCTCGAGAGCGGTTCAAAGACATCCGCACCGATCCGTTGAAGCATCTCCTCGACGCAGCCGATCGCCTCGGATCGTTGGGGGGCCGACTGCGGGCCGGCAAGGTCGAAGGAAAGATGATCGGCATGGCGGACCTCGCCAACTACATCCGTACTTCTCATGGATCGGGTTGGGCGCTCGTGGGCGACGCTGCCTACCAGAAGGATCCGACGCCCGCAGACGGCATCACGGATGCGTTCCGCGGAGCCGAACTACTCGCCGATGCGCTGGACCGCGCGCTGTGCGGGGAAGCGTCCGAGGATGAGGCTCTCCGTTCTTATCAAGAGAGCCTGGAGAAGGCGAGCAAACCTTTGCTCGATCTGACGGTGACGATGTCGTCTTTCGATAACTCGCCGGCCGACCGCGCCAACGCGTTCTTCGAGCTCGGTGGGGTCCACGAGCGAGAGTTGCACGAAGTGCTCTCGACGGGAGAGGCCGCGGTCGCCTAGACGAGACCGGCTAACCGATGCGCTCTAGACGGACTTGGGAACGCCAAGATCGTTCGCCTGGATGAGCGTCTTGGAGAGGTCTTTTAGAAAGTCCTCGCTGGGCGCGATGAGGAAAAACACCAAACCGTCGTAGTCGAGGAACGCAAAGCCCTTGAGGGAGACGTCGAGATCGACCGAATAAACGCGCGTGTCCTCGATGTCGAGCAATCTCGGTGGTCTCCCAGCCGTCTGCAACGAGTACGAGAACTCACTCAACGTCTCGTTGTTCAGGTCGTCCGGATCTAGCGTCCCTATGACAACGAATGCCGGCTCCCCGTTGGGGCCCGTCACTCCTCTCGATTCGACCTCTCGCACGTCGGGGTTCCCCGGTGCAGATTCGAGGTCCTCTTCGAACTTCTGAACGTCGTCGGCGGGAAGCTCGAAGAACTCATAACCGGGCAGGTCGAACGCGGCGAGCAGCTGATCGTGGTCGGGGGCGGGCCGGTCCGTCGACGGAGGAGCGCGATCGGGGATCATCAACACCACGACGACGAGCGCGGTGAGCACGGGGATCCACGGAGACCAGAAGACCGTCTCGCGCTCACGGATCCTCTGATACAGCCACCGCATCCCCAACGCGACTATGAAAGCTGCAAGGAGATACGCGAGAGACTTCGCCACCTCAGTCAAAGTGAAGCGTCCGGGATAGGCCGCGGCGGCGGCCACGCAGCCGCCTAGAAGGTAACGACGGATCGTGCGACGGTCGGTGCCGGCAACCGGCCGCGCGTCGGACTGCCCCCCGGTACCGTCCCCCGCCATGTCGCCCACCCTAAGGGGGTCGCACGAAGCGGAGGGTTAGCCTGAGCCACGCCAGTTGACGATCTCTTGGGAGACGAGATGCCGGAAGCAGTGGTGATCGGTGCGGGACCCGGTGGTCTGGCCGCGGCCGCGATGCTTCGGCGGGTCGGCGTTGCCGACACCCTCATCCTGGAACGATCGGAATGGGTTGGTGCAAGCTGGCATAAGCATTACGACCGGCTGCACCTTCACACCGTTCGGTGGCTCTCCAATCTCCCCGGTCGCCGCATCCCGCGCTCATTCGGGAAGTGGGTCGGGCGCGATGACGTCATCCGTTATCTGGAGGACTACGCGAGACACCACCGGCTCGACATCCGACACGGGGTCCAGGTTCAACGGATCGTGCGCTCAGGAGAACAGTGGCTGCTGGAGACGTCCGTCGGCGAGATCCCGGCGACCTTCGTCGTCGTCGCGACCGGACACAACCACACTCCGCGTATCCCG
>JAXDJP010000183.1:0-3961 GCA_034665645.1 Actinomycetota bacterium
ACTGAATACGGCTTGCGCATCCGATCCCCGAGACGAAAACGATCTTCTCGCGCGGGATACCCAGCTCGGGCATAACGCTTTGAACCGCAGCGAGGATCGCGTAATCGCCGCAGCCGGGACACCAGCGGACCTCTTGATCCGACACGAAGTCGTGGCGCGTCAGCGTTCCCACTCCGCCGGCCGCCTCGGTTATCCCTCGACCCCCGAATTCCTCGTTCATCTCGGCCATCTACATCATCTCCAGGATCTGCTCTTCAAGCTCCGCCGCGCGGAACGGCAGACCTTTCATCTTGTTTATCGAGATCGTGTCGACCAGGAACTCGGAACGCACGAGCTTCGCGAGTTGCCCCATGTTCATCTCCGGCACCACGACCTTTTCGAAACGGCGAAGCACGTCGCCGGTGTTCCTGGGGAAGGGGTTCAAGTGCTTCAGATGAGCGCGAGCGATCTTCTTGCCCCGCGCCCGTAGCCTGCGGACCGCGGCGCCGATCGCCCCGTACGTCGAGCCCCACCCGAGGATAAGGATCGTCGCTTCCAGGTCGCCGTCGTACTCCAAGAGATCGATGTCATCTTCGATGCCTTTGATCTTCGCTTGGCGAAGGAGCGACATGTAGTGATGGTTGTCGGGGTCGTAAGAGATGTTGCCGGTCCCGTCCGCCTTCTCGAGCCCGCCGATACGGTGCTCCAGCCCCGGCGTTCCGGGGATCGCCCACGGCCGCGCGAGCGTCTGTTCGTCGCGCAGGAACGGCCAGAAGTCCTCGCCCACGTTCGGCTGGGAGGCGAACTTCACCGAGATGTCCGGAAGCTTCTCCGTCGACGGGATGCGCCACGGCTCCGCTCCGTTCGCAAGGTAACCGTCAGAAAGAAGGATCACGGGGGTCATGTACTTGAGGGCGATGCGCGCCGACTCGATCGCGGCCCAGTAGCAAGATGGCGGCGAGTAGGCGGCAACGATCGGCAACGGTGATTCCCCGTGGCGGCCGTACATCGCCTGCAAGAGGTCCGACTGCTCGGTCTTGGTGGGAAGGCCCGTCGAAGGCCCCCCTCGCTGGATGTCGACGATGATCAAAGGAAGCTCCAAAGACAGAGCGAGTCCGATGGCCTCCGATTTGAGGGCGAGCCCCGGGCCCGATGTCGTGGTCACGCCGAGGTGGCCCGAGAACGCTGCTCCGATCGCCATAGACACCGCGGCGATCTCGTCCTCCGCCTGCACCGTGCGCACCCCGAAGTTCTTGTGTCGCGATAGCTCGTGGAGGATGTCCGACGCGGGAGTGATCGGGTAGGAGCCGAGAAACATCGGCAGCTTCGCCTGCACACTCGCCGCGATCAACCCGTACGCAAGAGCCTGGTTGCCCGTTATGCGGCGGTACCTACCGGGGGCAAGCGTTGCCGGCTTGATCTCGAAGGCGGATAGCTCGGCGGTTTCGCCGAACGCGTGCCCCGCCTTGAGGCAGGCGATGTTCGCCTGTGCGATCGCCGGCTTCTTGGCGAATTTCTTCTCGAGCCACTCGATCGTCGGCTCGAGTGGACGCGAGTACATCCAGCAGATGACCCCGAGAGCGAACATGTTCTTAGAGCGCTCGGCCTCTTTCTTGTTGAGGCCCATGTCCTTGACGGCCTCGATGGTCATCTTCGTCATCTGGATCTTGAAGACCTGGTAGCCATCCAGACTGCCGTCGTCGAGCGGGTTCGCGAAGTACCCGGCCTTCTCGAGGTTCCGATCTTCGAACGAGTCCTCGTTGACGATAAGAAGACCCCCCGTAATGAGGTCCTTCAGGTTCGCTTTGAGGGCGGCGGGATTCATCGCCACGAGGACACCGGGCTGATCTCCGGGAGTGAGGATGTCGTGATCTGAGAAATGGATCTGGAAGGCAGAGACGCCGGCGAGGGTGCCCGCGGGGGCCCTGATCTCGGCCGGGAAGTCTGGAAGGGTGGAAAGGTCGTTACCGAAGAAGGCGCTGGCGCTGGTGAATCGCTCGCCCGTCAGCTGCATCCCGTCGCCCGAGTCACCGGCGAACCGGATCACTACCCTGTCTACTTCTTTACGATCGGCCCCGGCCGACTCCGCCGAAGCGATCCGCGTGCTCATCTGGTCCTCCTTATCGAAGCCTCGAGCGGTGCGCGGGCCTCGTTGCCCCCCTCGGTGGTCGATATTACGCCCCAGGGTTTGCAATCCCGTTTATCGGCGCGAGAAAACGGTCGAGAAAGCGCGCTAAACCGGAAATACCTTCCCGGCGATCAGTTGCTTCAGCGGGAATTCGATCCGTTCGGCGCGCCGGTTAACGAGAGTCACGGTGGCGCCGGCACCGTCATCGCTAACCGATGCGACCATCCCGATCGCCTCGGTGACGCGGTGCTCCGCGTCGTCGTAGATCGCGTACCGAACCGTGACCTTGCGACCGAGGAGCCGACGCCATTCATCTGATCCGAGTCCCTCGAGCCGCAAATAATCCACTCCGCCGGCGCTCTAAGGAGTGAGATTGGATCTTTTCGGGTTACTCGCTGCGCTCTTCGGCCGGTGCGAACGGACTCTCCATGGCGCCGCCGGACGCCTCGGGGTTCTCTTGGAACCACTGAGCGTTGAGGGCGGTGAAGTTCTGCCACTCGCTGGGGACGTTGTCCGCAGGGAAGATCGCATCAACGGGACAGGCCGGGAGGCATGCGTCGCAGTCGACGCACTCCTCGGGGTGGATATAGAGCTGCTCTTCGCCCTCGTAGATGCAGTCGACCGGGCATTCGTCGACGCAGGCACGGTCTTTGACGCCGATGCACGGCTCTGCGATGACGTAGGTCATCTGGTCGTCCCTCCTGGTGGGTCGGCTGCTGCTTGAGTTTTACGGGCCGATGATACCGAGGTCCCAGAGTCGTAGCGCGCTATTTCGGCTACTCGTTCCCCTGCCTTTTGATCGCTTCTTTCTCGAAGTACCGATACGACCCCATCCGCCGGGCAAGTGCGGTAGTGAAAGCCGGAGAGATCGCATGGAACACGTCCACGAACTTGACTAAACCCTTCGCCACGATGACCTCGGCCTGGTTCTTCTCGATGGCCTGGATCGTCTTGTCCGCAACGACGTTGGCCGAGATCGCTCGGCTGACCGCGGGAGGCTGGGTGCCTTGGCTCCAGTCGGCGGACATGCCGGCCTCGTCGACGAAGCCGGGGCAGACGACCGAAACACCTACGTTGTGCGGCTTCATCTCCTCGCGCACCGACCACGACAGTCCGACAAGACCGTGCTTAGACGAGGAATAGACGGCGTTGAAAGGTACCGCCGTCTTGCCGGCGGCCGAGGCGATGTTGACGACGTGACCTCTCCTGCGCTCGACCATCCCCGGCAGAACGAGTCGCATCAGCCACGCCGGCGCGAGCAGGTTGGTGCGGTAAACCGATTCGATCAGGTCCGGGTCATAGCTCTCGTAGTAGTCGTACTTCTCGATCCCGGCGTTGTTGATCAAGAGATCGACGGGGCCGAGCTCGTCCTGTGTGCGGAGAACGAGGTTCTCGAGGTCGCCTCGGTCGGTCACGTCGGTCGGGACGGTGATCGTCTTGATCCCGAACCCCTCGAGTCTCTTCTCGGCCAACGAAAGGTCTTCAGCCGAGCGAGCGGCGAGGGCGAGGTTCACGCCTTTGCGGGCGAGCGCATTGGCGAGGTAGAGACCGATGCCGCGCGACGCCCCGGTCAGGATCCCGGTCGTCCCTCTTAGTTCCATCAGGCGAACCTACTCCTCGTTCTGGATTCGGACAAAGAGAAAGGGGGCGGCTTGCGCCGCCCCCTTTTTTAACTGACTAGCTGTGAGGCTTACTGACCACCTGTCCCATTGGGGGAGGTGTTCTCGATCACCGAAGCGTGGGTCGGCTCGACGATGAGGGTCCGCTTGCCGACGAAGGCCTGCGAGCAGGTCTGGCTGAAATCGGGGGCGCAAGCACCAGTCGTGGCATCGGTGTCCGTGTATACCGCGTGAA
>JAXDJP010000184.1:0-5076 GCA_034665645.1 Actinomycetota bacterium
GGGAAACGTCTACGCAGCCTGGACGGAACGACGCCCTCAAAAGATCGAGAAGTTCGGTCAGACCGGGACGTACGTGGCGATGAGCCGCGACCAAGGGAAGACGTGGTCGACGCCGATCAAGGTGAACGACCGAGCGCGAACGACGGCCTTCCCATGGGTAGTCGCGGGCTCCAAGGGGCGAGTGGCGATCGCTTACTACGGGATCAACCACCGAGGGCTCAGCCCCGAGAAGGTGGTTTACCCGCACCGCCGGGTGCCGAAGTGGAAAGTATGGGTTTCTTACTCGCTTAACGCGAACTCGGCGCACCCGACTTACACAGAGAAGCGAGCGACCGGTCCCATCCATCTCGGGAACGTTTGCACCTCGGGAACGGGATGCGCCTCAGGGACGAGAGACCTACTCGACTTCTTCCAGCTCGACCTCAACCCCTGCGGCAAGGTCGTCATCACGTACACCGACAACTCTCGCGACGTCGTCGCGAAAGACGGAACGCGGACCACGAACAAGCCTGAGCTCGTTTCTTTCGTGAAGCAGGCAGGGGGACCCAGTTTCTATACGGAGCCTCCGCCCGCCGGCGCCCGCTGCTGAAGACGGGCATTCGCTAGGAAGTTCTGAAGCATCTTCATTCCATCGGGGGTCATGATCGACTCCGGGTGAAATTGGACTCCTTCTACGGGAAGCTCTTTGTGGGCGACGCCCATCACGACCTCGTCGTCACTGCGCGCGGTGATCTCGAGCGCCTCCGGCCATCCTTCCTCTTCTATGGAGAGCGAGTGATAGCGCGTCGCCTGCAAAGGGGACGGGAGTCCTGCGAATAAGCCCTTCCCAAAATGCGTCACGTTCGATGTCTTCCCGTGTACCGGGCCAACGGATGCGCGCGAGACGCGGCCCCCGAAAGCGACCCCGATGCATTGGTGTCCGAGGCAAACGCCCAACAAGGGAACGCGCGTCGCGAAGTGCTTGACGGCTTGGACGGACACACCCGCTTCGTCTGGCGTCCCGGGACCGGGAGAGATGACAACGGCGTCGGGCTGCACCGCCTCGAGGTCCTGCAGCGAGGAGTCATTGCGCACGACGATCGGATCCGCTCCGAGAGAGCCGAACGCTTGAGCGAGGTTGTAGACGAACGAATCGAAGTTGTCTACGAGCAGTAATCGCATCGCGGCGCGTTTAGAAGTTCGTCGGCAGGACTTTGTCCGACACCGATATGAGGATCAGCGCGGTTCCGACGGCAACGGCGGTCCAGAGCAGGAGCTCGAGGAGCCTTCGTTTGGTTCGTGGGCTCATACAGGCGTGTACCGCGCCATCTGGGCGAACACGATGAGACGCTGGGCGGCCGAGAAGCGCGGGTTGCAGGTGGTGAGAACGATCTCTCGTTTGTTCGTGGCGGTCGGATTAGCGATGCCGATCGCATCGGGAGCAACCACCTTCGTTTGGGTGACTTCGTAAACGAAGTTGCCCCACTTCGTCTCGATGATCAGTTCGTTCCCCTCGACAAGTTGTTCGAGGTCGTAGAAGGGCGCCCCGTGGGTCGTTCGGTGTCCGGAAACGATCACGCGGCCTCTTTCCCCGGGCCACACTTCGTCGTGCTCGGTGCAGAGCGGAGGATCGGCGATCTCGAAGCCGGCGCGGCACTGCGGATAGTGGCCCGGCCCTTTGGCGAGATCGTCCGTATCGACGCCCTCGACGACGATGTATCCCTTCCCATCGTTCAACTTGATCTTGGGGATCTTGAGGCGGAAGACGCCCTCCCCGGGCTTGGGGTCGTAGTCGGCGGGGGGGCCGTGGGGCTTATCGGCCTCGCCTGCGGCGGCTTGGAATGCGGGGGCCGCGTCGAACGCGTCGCTCAAACGGTTCTGGTCCCGATGCGTCGAGATCCCGGTCCCCCACAGCGTCCAGGCAACGAAAAGCAGTACCCCGACGCCTACCGAGATCAAAAACTTGCCAAGTATTGGCAGGATTCTCATGACCCAAGGATATCCCGCTACTATCTTTTTCATGCCTAAGAGCAAGTCGAAGCGGGTCCAGCGCCAACCTCCTCCCAAGCCGAAGCCGAAGGTCTCTCCCCCCTGGGTCGGAGCGCTCTTCTTCACGTTGATCGGCGCCGGAGTGATCGTCATCGTGACCCACTACCTCGGGGTCCTTCCCGGGGGTACACAGAACTACCAGTTGTTCCTGGGGCTCGGTCTCATCGCGGCCTCATTCGTGGTCGCAACTCAGTGGCACTGACGGCTTTAGCGCCGAACACCGACCGCAAGGGTCGAATCACAACGATGTTGTTTATGCACCGCTGTGGACAGACCTGTGGAGAACCCCAGTGATCGTCATCGGCGCTGCGGTCGCCGCGATCATCGCCCTCGGCCCCATCTTCGGATTCCTGCGATCGATCATCGCGGTGGTCATGTTTTTCGCGATCTTCGTCTACGGGACGAAACAAGTCCGGAGCATGTTCCAAGCGCCACCCGAGCCTGAGCTCGCGGACGTGAGCGAGTACGGGCTCAAGTACGTGTGCAGCATGTGCGGACTGGAACTGAAGGTCGAGATCGCAGCGAAAGACCGCGCGCCCACACATTGCATGGAGCCCATGGTCCTGATTCGCACCGGAGGAAAGCCTCCGCTGACGACGGTCGAGTAAGGCTTTTACAGAAGCTCGAGCAGTGTCGCGTTCGCCAAACCGCCGCCCTCACACATCGTCTGCAATCCGTACTTCACGTCCCGCTGTTCCATCGCGTTAAGAAGGGTCGCCATCAAGCGACCGCCGGATGCACCCAAGGGATGACCTAGAGCGATGGCGCCGCCGTGCACGTTGACGGACTCCTCGAACCATTGATCGTCCAGCCCGAGTTCCTTCTTCCACGCCAGCACGACGGACGCGAACGCCTCGTTGATCTCGACGAGGCCTACATCTTTGATCTGAAGTCCCGAGCGCTCGAGGACCTTGCGGGTCGCCGGGATCGGACCCGTGAGCATCGTGATGGGATCGGTTCCCGCCAACGCGAACCCTGCGAACCGTGCGCGCGGCTCGAGCCCGAGCTCCTCCGCCTTGGCGCGATCCATGATCAGGAGAGCCGAGGCGCCGTCGGTGATCTGCGAGGAGTTCGCCGCGGTAACGACGCCGTCTTCTTTGAACGCAGGAGGAAGCGCGGCCATCTTCTCGAGGTTCGGGGTGCGGATGCCTTGGTCCCGATCGAAGAGTTCGGTGCCGTCGTCCGATGTGACTTTGATGGGGTGGATCTCGTTCTTGAACGCTCCGGCCTCGGTGGCCTTGCCCGCGAGCTCGTGTGAACGCGCTCCGAAGCGATCTAACTCATCGCGCGTGAGTTCCCATCTCTCAGCGATCAGCTCCGCAGAGATCCCTTGCGGAACGAGTCCGCCCTCGTACCTCGCCATCAGCTGCTCGCTGAACGGAAACCCCTGCGTCTGAGCACTGGATCCCATCGGGACACGCGTCATGTTCTCGACCCCGCAGGCGATCGCAACGTCGTAGGCGCCGGCGAGGACGCCTTGGGCGGCGAAGTGAGCGGCTTGTTGGGAACTTCCGCACTGCCTATCGATCGTGGTCGCGGGCACCTCTTCGGGAAGCCCCGCGGCGAGCCACGCGTTGCGACCGATGTTCAGCGACTGCTCGCCGATCTGGGAGACGCAACCACAGATGACGTCGTCTACGAGGCCCGGCTCGACGCCGGACCTGGCGACGAGCTCGCCGAGGATCTCGGCGAGGAGATCTACGGGGTGGTGGTCCTTCAGTTTTCCGTTGCGCTTGCCCATCGGGCTGCGAACGGCTTCAACTATCACCGCGTCACGCGTCATCTGAGCACCATCCTTCGAGTGAGATCCGTCCCGTGATTATCTCAGGTAAATAGCTGTCGGAGCATCGTCACGACCGTCCCGTTGGGCGAGGGGTCGACGTCGACGTGATCCATCAATTCATTCATTAGGAAGAGGCCCCGACCCCCGGCAGCGAACGGGTCCGGCGACCCCTTCCCGCTGAGCGCTTCAAGATCGAATCCGTGTCCCTCGTCCGCGACGACGACGCGCAATGTTGCTCCTTCGAGCACGCATCTGACCCGAAGCTCCGTTCGGGCGTCGGTACGAGAACCATATTTAGCTGCGTTGCCCGCGGCCTCGCCGACGGCGAGCAAGACGTCGTAGGTCGTATCCATCGGAGCGCGCAGATCGGCGAGGAAGTCGGCCACGAACTGTCTCACTTCGCGCGTCCTTTGAGGTTCGTTCGGGATCACCAACTCCCGCGTGAGGCCCTCAGCGGCCGCGTCCGGAACGACCTGGAAACTGAGCATCGCGAGGTCGTCGCGCAGGTCCTCATCGACCCAACTCTCGACCGCACGACGGATCGCTTGTACGAGCTCACCGGGGGTCCCAACCCCGTACTCGCCCATGAGGTCGGAGAGTCTCCCCTGACCGAGTGGCCGTCCCTTTCGCGGCGCCTCGGTCACACCATCGGTGTAGAGGAACAGCATGTCGCCCGGTTCCAGTTCGATCCGCCCGACCTTGTACTCGGTCTCCCTCTCGATACCGAGCGGAAGTCCCCCCTCGCCCAGCCACACGACCTCGCCGGACGCGGCGCGATAGAGAAGAGGCGGAACGTGCCCTGCATTCGCGTACTCGAAGACGGCGCGCTCGGGGTCTAGCACTCCGAACAAGAGACGCACGAAACGCTCCGAGCTGAGGTGGTCGGTCACTCGTTGGTTCGTTCGCTCGAGGAGACGCCCCGCATCGGCCTCGTACGGAGAGAAGGAACGAAGCGTGTACCTGGTCAACGCCGCGTCGTTCACGGCCGATGGCCCGATCCCACACACGTCACCGAGGAGGATGCCGAGCCGCCCGTGATGCGAAGGGACGAAGTCGTAGAAATCTCCGCAGACGGCGCGCGCTCCGGCAGCCGGAAGATAGGTCGCCACGAAGCTGATGCGGGGAAGTTTCGGAACCGACTCCGGAAGCAACACACGTTGATAGCTCTCGGCCGTACGACGCGCCTCGAGGTAAAGGCGTTGGGCCTCAGCCGCGTTGGCCACGTTCTCGGTGATGTCCGAGTAGGCATCGATACGACCGACGAG
>JAXDJP010000185.1:0-3267 GCA_034665645.1 Actinomycetota bacterium
CCGGGTTCACGGTCATCGTTCCCGCCGACGGCCCGAGCACGGCGGCCGTCACGCGCGAGATGATCGAACGGGACGGCCCGACGTTCCTCCGCTGCGGACGTCCGAAGGTTCCGGTGATCTATGAGGACACCTCAGACATCCACATCGGGAAAGCGAGCAAAGTCCGCGACGGAGACGACATCACGATCATCGCCAACGGCATCATGGTCGCGATGGCTCTTGATGCAGCGAAGGGACTCGAGGAAGACGGCGTCGAGGCGCGCGTCCTGGACATGCACACGGTCAAGCCGATCGACGTCGCCGCGATCGAACGCGCCGCCAACGAAACGAAAGGGATCGTGGTAGCGGAGGAGCACCTCGCTTACGGGGGCCTGGGAGCCACGGTGTCGATGGTGGTTGCCGAAAGGCGTCCCACACGCCTGGCTTTCGTGAACATCGGGGACACTTACGCGACCTCGGGGAAAGCCGAAGAGCTATTGGTTCAGTACGGCTTAACTCCGGACGCGATCGTCGACGCGGCTCGGCGCGTGCTGAAGGACTAGCGAACCGTTAGAACGTCTTCTCGGAGTCGAGCAGGATCGTGACCGGGCCCTGATTCACGAGTTCGACATCCATGTCCGCGCCGAACTCCCCCGTTGCGCATGTGAAACCCCGCTTGCGCAACGCAGCGACGACACCTTCGTACAGCAGCTCTGCTTCGGGACCGCGAGCCGCTCGGATGAACGAAGGCCGTCGGCCCTTGCGAGCGTCGCCATACAACGTGAACTGTGACACGACGAGGAGCTCACCGCCGAGGTCCTCCAGCGAACGGTTCATCTTTCCTTCATCGTCATTGAAGATCCTTAGGGTCGCCAGTTTGTCCGCGGCCCACTCCACCTCGCGCTCGGAATCCTCGGGCGAAACACCGAGAAGAACCAGCAACCCCCGGCCGATGCGGCCCACCTCGCGGTCGTCGACCGTCACGGCCGCGCTGGTGACGCGCTGAACGACCGCTCTCACGGGGCGAGAGGCAAACTCGACGAGAGGATCTGACGCGCCAGCGGAGCCGCAACCTCGCCACCGATCCCGCCGTACTCCGAAACGACCGAGACCGCCAGCTTCGGCCCCCCCGCGGGTGCGAAGCAAACGAACCAGGCGTGATTCTTCCTTTCGCCCCCGACGTCGACCTCCGCCGTCCCGGTCTTTCCGGCCACCGCGACGCCCGGTATCTGCGCGGCGACCCCGGTTCCACCCTCGACCACTCCCTCCATCAGACGGGTAAGCGTTGCCGCCACCCTTTGGGAGATCACTCGCCGTCCCACCGGCTTCTGTGAAAGCACGATGCGCGGCTCCATCCGCTTGCCGCCGTTCGCGACCGTTGCGGCCACCGACGCCATCTCAAGCGGTGTGGCGAGAACCTGGGCTTGACCCACGGAGCTCCAGAGGAGATCGCCTTCGTCTTCGGGCCTCGGATACGAAGAAGTGGCGGCATGAAGCTGCATCTTTGGTTCGGTGTTGAAGCCGAAGGCGTTCGCGTATTTCGTCATACGGTTGGCTCCGATCTTTTCCGCAACCTGGGCGAACGCGGTGTTCACACTGAACTTGAGGGCCGTCGCGAAATCGAGCGACTCGAAGTGTTCGTCCTCGAAGTTCCGTACTCCCTTGTATTCGGGCGGCGCCGTGAGCTGGGTATCTGCAGTGACCACGCCCGTTCCAAGCGCCGCCGAAGACGTCACCACCTTCATGGAGGACCCCGGCGGGTAGAGGCCCGACAGAGCGCGATTGAACGGGCTGATGTCGACGCCGACGTAGTTGTTCGGATCGAGCTCGGCCGAGGTGACGACGGCGAGGATGTCCCCGGTGCGCGGCCGGAGCACGACCGATCCACCAACGGTGCTACCGAACCCGGCGGCGGCGGCGCGTTGGATGTCCACGTCCAGGGTCGTTTTCACGTCTCGACCCGGAGAACCATGCACGCGCCCCACCGTCCGGATGGGTCGCCCGTTGCGATCGACGACCTGCAGGAGCCGGTCGGGAGTCCCGGCGAGCCTGTCTTGGAATCCCGCCTCGATGCCCGAGCCACCGACCAAGTCCCCCACCTCGCCCTCGGCTCCTTCCCCGATCGCCTCCTTCGTCAGGGGCTCCAGGTGGCCGATCGTCGACCCCGCGAGCACGCCGAAGGGATAGGACCGATCGGCATCGCTGCCACGGGCGAATACCTTTCCCTTGCGATCGAGGATCCGTCCTCTTTCCTGCCACTCGAACCCGATCGAGAACCCCGAGACGCGGCTCATCCCGGGCCACAGCACCCTCCGACTCACCGGGAACGACCACGCGTCGGTCGCCTCGTCATAGTGGGTTGTGAGCTCCCCTTCGAAGATCACCGGGCCCTCGGCCGCATCCGAGAAATACGTGATCGTGTAAGGCAGGACCGCCTTGACGTCCGACGGAGACGCTGCGGGGGATGGCTCCTCGACCGGACCGGACAGATCGAACGAGATTGAGGTGACCTCCCCCTCGCTCATGGCGTCGTCGATCCACCCAACGAACTTGCGCACCTGCTTCGGCCCTGCATGGCTGGCCGCGACCAGGCCATCGACACTCCCCGATTCGACTGCGGTCGCGAAGGCTGCCGCCGCCTCGGAGCTGCTGGCGCGAGAGGGCCGTTCGTCTCCGCCGTCGCACGCCGACAGCAGGCATAAACAAGCGAGGAGCGCTGCCCCCCCTCTGCGATACAAGTGCGGGAGCGTTAGGTGCGAGCCGCGGACGGCACCACGCGATAGGCGTCGAAAACCGAGTCGACACGGCGAACACTCTGGATCACATGTTCAAGATGTCCCGGATCGGCAAGTTCAAACGTGTAGTTAAGCGTGGCGATCCCGTCTTTACCCGCGCGCGTCGAGGACGAGATGATCTGGATACCTTGATCTGAGATGGCCGTCGTCACGTCGCGGAGCAGTTTGGTCCTGTCGAGAGCCTCGATCTGGATGGTCACAGCGAACGTTCCTTGCTGACGGTTGTCCCACCAGACCTTGGCCATCCGTCCGTCGTCCTGGGACGCGAGCGCCTTGGCATTGGGGCAATCCTCGCGATGAACCGAGACGCCGCGGCCACGGGTGAGGAAGCCGCAGATCGAATCGCCGGGGACTGGGGTGCAGCACCGGGCGAGGCGGACCAGCAGGTCATCGACACCTTCCACGATGACACCCTTGCCCCTCGGCTTATGGGCACGGTGGCTCCGGCGGGGAGGCACGATCTCGGCCTCTTCCTCTGGAGCCTCCGGTTCGA
>JAXDJP010000186.1:0-12112 GCA_034665645.1 Actinomycetota bacterium
TGCGCGCAGAAGGTGCAAGCAGCAATACCGTCGCGGCCGAGATCGCGGCAACCGCAGCAACAGACGTTGCCGATGGCACCGTCAATGCGATCGCGAATCCCGTTACCAGCGGCCAGGGCGCCGAAAACCCGATCGTCGGGCGTCCCCGCGTCGCCAGAAGGAACCCGGCAGCACCGATCACCACCACGACCGCACCGACCCAAACCTGTTCACCCGGAGCGATACGCAGCAGAAAGAGGAATGCCGCGCCCACGAGCAACGGTGAGGCTTCGCTTCCAGGCCGAGCTCCATCCGCCCAGGGACCAGACCAGGGGATGCAGCCTCCGAGCAAGCCGGCACCGCCGAGAGCGACCCACATCTGCCAGTCGCTCAGCGAGGTCGGAACCTGCCACGCGTCCGTATCGAGCCACGTCGACGCCAACGCCGCCACCACCATGGCGGTCCCCACCCCGGCAGCGAGCGACGCGTACGGCGACCGTGGTCGCCCTGACGACGACGCCGCGAACGCGACGACCAGAACGACCGCGAACAACTCCAGGGGCACGAGCCACTGAGTGGTTGCCGTCAGCGCCAGGGCCGAGGCTGCAACGCCGACGAGGGCGGGACGCTCGACGCGCGTTTCCACCGACGCTCGCACTGCAACGAGCAACCACGCGCACCCGATAGCGACACCGGCGATAAGGCACGGGGCGCGCGCTAGTAAGAAACCTCGCCAGGCCGACCCGTCGCGCGCCTGGAAGGCCATCCCAACCGCAAGAAGGATCCCGACGAGGGACGCGGAGCGGATCGCGATCCGACGCAGGTGCGGGGGTCCGGGCCGCGCACACAACAGCAGCAGCGACAGGACCGCAGGTCCCAACAAGAAGAACGGCAGAGAATCGCCGGGCAGCCCGCCGAGGTCCACTAGAGCCCACCGGCCACGAGACCGAAACCCACCGCGGTACAAAGTGCCGCCACGACTAAGACGACGATCCGGATCACTCTCGATGCTCTCCCGATGAAGCGGGCAGCCACGAGTGCGATCCCGGCGACGAGAACGCTCAGACCGATCCAGCGTCCAAGGGCCAATGCTGTTTCCGCTACGCCGGCGCCGTCTATCAAGCTCGCTCCCCAGAACGCGGTAACGATCGCGACCGCGCCGGCCCCCGCCTCCAGCGACGACGCGATCCATCCGGCGCGCGAGGTCGGGGCCGGAGCCGCGAGCCATGTAGAAAGCGCTAGCAACGCGCCCACCGCGGCAACAGCCGCTCCGGCCGCCATCTGCGTCGGCCCGACCTCGAGCGTCGATCCGAGAACGGACTGGATACCGCGTAAGTCCGAGAGGCTCAGCGTGCCCCAGCGGAACGCGGGCACTCCGATGGCCGAAACGAGGACAACGACCGAGAGCGCGAGCGACCAGGTTTGTCCCGACGTAACAACCAGCGAGCGCCCCGCCGTCAAGACGAACAGGGCTCCGGCGACGGCGATGATCGATCCCGGGACGAGGCCCGCCAGATACCCGTACGCGAGAACGAGCCCGACGGCACGGAGACCAAAAGATCGAGGAACGGCCGGGCGCGCGGGGACGGAGGCCGAGGTACTGGGTTCACCCGCGATGGCGCCGGGCTTCACCCCTGTTCGCGTCGCTCTTCGGTCGCGCGACTCGCGCGGAATTTATGACCGGCGACATAAGAGCGCAGCAAGTGATTCCACATGCAATCGATGCAGATCTCGACGATGTAGCAAGTGAACTGCTCGTGTCTCGCCACGAGCTCTGTCAGCCAATCCGCCGGGTAAACGACGCGCCCGTTGTCCCGTCCGAGATGTTCGCCGTAGACGTAACGGACGTTCCTCAGGGCCTCGTGCGAGCACATCGGG
This sequence comes from Actinomycetota bacterium, assembly GCA_034665645.1. GTDB lineage: Bacteria > Actinomycetota > CADDZG01 > CADDZG01 > WHSQ01 > JAUJNU01. Next base: position 1,858 of record JAXDJP010000186.1, read on the forward strand.
CACAGGTTCGTCGACGGCTCCCCGATGTTCTTGGCCGCTCGGAGCAACTCGGGGTGGGCGTCGCAGACGTCCGTCGTCGAAAGCAGCCCGCGCCTCACCTGAGCGATAACCGCCCGGCGCGCCAGGCTGTAATCGACGACCGGACCGCTCGGGGCGGCCGGCGTCTTCGTGGGGTCGAACGACCTTCCGGAACCTGCCATGGCATCGATGGTAAACGCCAGATCGTTTTGACCCCGGCTGCCCCAGGCGGCCGATCCGCCCTATTTGCGCTGTTACGGGTATCGTGGTGATATATCGGTTCGATATATCAAACGAGAAATTGAGGTACCTTCACACGATGAAGAAACAAGCAGGGATGCTAGAGCTCCCGGTTCTGGGCCTCCTCAAGGAGCGGTCCATGCACGGGTACGAGCTCCGCAAGCAGCTGAGCGCCATGCTCGGCCCCTTCTGGCAGGTGTCCTGGGGCTCGCTGTATCCCGCGCTGCGCCGGCTCGCCAAAGCCGAAGCCGTGATGGTCGAGCCGGTGGTGAAACCCCGCCGCGCGAACCGAGAGTCGAAGAAACAGGGGACCGGAACCACTCTCACCGCCGGGCGACGCAAGACCGTTTACCGGATCACCCCCAAGGGAGAAGAGATGTTCCTCGCGATGCTCGAGGAGAGCGCCCACGCTGTCGATGCCGATCACTTCACCCTCAAGCTCGCTTTCTTCCGTTATCTGCAGCCCGAAGCGCGCCTCCTGTTGCTCGAACGTCGACGCGCGTACCTGACGGAGAAACTGGCGCAATTCCGGAACAACCTACGGGAGTACCGAGAGCGGATCGACAGCTACACCTTGTCGATGCAGAACCACTCGATGGCCGCTACCGAAAGCGACATCGCGTGGATCGACGAATTGATCATTCAGGAACGGGCGCCTAAAGACGTGCGTCCCGAAATCTCGAACGCCTAGAAGGGAGCTGTAGCGATGTCCAAAGTGCGCGTTGCGATCGTAGGGGTTGGGAACTGTGCGTCATCACTGGTACAGGGGGTGGAGTACTACGCGAAAGCGCGGACCGACGAGCGCGTACCCGGACTCATGCACGTCGACCTCGGCGGCTATCACGTCTCCGACATCGAATTCGTTGCTGCGTTCGACGTCGACGGCAACAAGGTCGGACTCGACCTCGCCGAGGCGATCTGGGCCGAACCCAACAACACTGTGAAGTTCTCCGATGTCGGCGGACGCAACGGGCTTGGGGTCGAGGTCATGCGGGGCCACACGTACGACGGCCTCGGTACCTTCTACCGCCAGATGGTGACGGAGTCTCCACTTCCTCCCGTCGACGTGGCGAAGGTCCTCAAGGAAACTGAGACGGATGTCATGATCAGCTACCTCCCCGTCGGGTCCGAGCAAGCCGATCGCTTCTACGCCGAGCAGGCTCTCGAAGCGGGCGTCGCTTTCATCAACTGCATGCCGGTGTTCATCGCGACGAACGAAGACTGGGCGGCCCGCTTCACGAAGCATGGCATCCCGATCATCGGCGACGACATCAAGAGCCAGGTCGGTGCCACGATCTCGCATCGCGTGCTCTCGAAACTGTTCGAGGACCGCGGCGTCGTGATCGACCACACCTACCAGTTGAACTTCGGCGGCAACATGGACTTCAAGAACATGCTCGAGCGCGAGCGTCTCGAGTCGAAGAAGATCTCCAAGACGCAGTCCGTTACGTCGCAGATCCACAACGGCATCGACTCCGAAGACATCCACATCGGTCCCTCGGACCATGTTCCGTGGCTGAAGGACCGCAAGTGGGCCTACATCCGCATCGAGGGCCGCGAGTTCGGCGACGTACCCATCTCGATGGAGCTGAAGCTCGAAGTGTGGGACTCCCCCAACTCCGCAGGAGTAGTCATCGACGCCGTTCGTTGCGCCAAGCTGGCGCTCGATCGCGGAATCGGTGGGCCTCTCCTCGGCCCCAGCGCCTACTTCATGAAGTCGCCGCCGGTCCAGTACTCCGATGAGGAAGCCAAGGAGCTCGTGGCGGCCTTCATCAAGGGCGAAGAGGCAGAGTGGACCGCGCTGCTCCAGCAGAACGGTCACGTCAACGGGAACGGGAGCCACAACGGGAACGGCAAGATCCTGGGTGACATCTCTCTCGGCGACAACTACAGCCGCTGATCTGGGCCAGCGATCGCAGCGCTTGACGCGTCAGGACCAACTGAGGAGAAGCCGCCCACAGGCCACAAACTCTTAGCGGGCAGCGACTTCCGCTGGCTGCTCGCGTCGCAGTTCATCGGGCAAGCCGGCGACGGCCTCATGCAGGCCGCGTTCGTCACCATCCTCATCTTGCAACCCGAGGGCGCCCCGGAGCGGATCCTCGGGGTCTTCGCTCTGACGCTGCTTCCCTACTCCGTCATCGCCCCCTTCATGGGCGTTCTGGTCGACCGTTTGCCGCGGCGAGCTCTCTTGGTCGGGACGAGCGCCGCACGCGCCATCGTCGTGGGTCTCCTCACGTTCATCTGGGGCCACGGCGATCCGATCCTCTACACGAGTCTCTTGGTCCTTACCGGTTTGGGCCGGCTGTTCCTCACGACGAAGAGCGCGTCCCTACCCGCGGTGTTGCACGAGGCGCACCTCCTGCGAGGCAACTCCGTCTCGGGAGGTGGTGGGATCATCGCGGTCTTAACGGGGGGGATCCTGGGCACCGCAGCTCTCAACATCTTCAGCGAGACGTGGGCGTTCGCCCTCGCGGCCCTCTTTTATGTCTTCTCCGCGGTCACCGCAGGGTTGATCGCACAGAAGATGGATCACCCGCGGGCAGTCAAAGAGACCGCGGCTGAAGCGGCGGCACGAACGTTCCGCGAATTGATCGACGGGCTCAAGACCATCTGGAGCAAGGAACGCGCCCGGATCTGTCTGGGCGGGATCTTCGTCCTCAGAACGATCGGCGTCTACGTTGCGATCACCGCCGTCGTAATCATCAAGGCCGAGTACGGCGGGAACTCCGGACGCTTATCGGCAAGCGCTCTGGCGCTGGGTGCCGCCGGCGTGGGCGCGTTCCTTGGAGCTGTGATCGCACCGCGACTGGGTCGCTCCTTCAATGAGCCCAAACTCATCTTGATCGGATACGTGCTGTCGGCGGCCGTGATCTTGGCTGTGGGCGGCATCTACCAGCTCGCCGCGGTCATGGGGTTGATGCTCATCGGTGGTCTGGCGGGCTTCCTGACAAAGGTCGCCGTGGACGCGCAGATGCAAGAGGTCCTGCCGGACGAATATCGGGGCCGTGGCTTCGCCGTTTACGACATCCTCTACAACGCGGCGAGCGTCGTTGCTGCCGGGGCCCTGGTGCTGACCGAGAACATCTCGTTCCGGCCGCTCCTATTGAGCGTGGGCGTTGTGAACCTGTTGGCCGCGCTGGTCGGTGCCTACCTGATGCAGCGCGCCGGCATGATGCAAGACGCTCCCGCGACGTGAATCAGGCCCTGCGCTAGGCCTTTAAGTAGCCGAAGTCCCCGATCATGCTCGTTTTGAGTTCGATCCGGTCCGACACGTTTTCAGAGACCCAGGAGCGAGCGGCTTCGTTCGCTTTCTCCGCCGCCTCGCGTGAATCCCAAACGGTCATCGAGAGGAAATCTCCGTCCCCTACGTCCGCGATCCCGAACTGTGCGAACCCGTCGATGCCTTCGTAGATGTCACTCATGGCGCCCGGCTCGGTCGCTATCCGCACAATGTCGTCGTAGTTACCTTTCGTGATCTTGTACGTAGCCATACGGACGTGCTTCATCGCGCCTCCAGATTGCGGCTCTTTTTGCCGCGTAGAAAAAGGTCCTGATCTACGGTCGCGCCTGGATCACCCCTCCACAAGGCCCAACGAGCATGCGTATTGCGGCGGTCGTCCCTTTAACCGACACTTTCCTTATGAACAAAGGCAGGCAGAAGCGCTTCCTTGCCTCCGTGATGTTCACCGACATCGTCGGTTCCACCGATCTCGCCGTCGAGTTGGGAGATCGCCGCTGGCGCGAGCTCCTCGGCCGCCATCACACGATCATGAGACGCGAGCTGAAGCGTTTCGGGGGTCGCGAGATCGACACCGCGGGAGACGGATTCTTCGTCACCTTCGACGCGCCGGAATCCGCGATCCGTTGCGCCTGCGAAGCGGGCGACCAGATGAAAGATCTTGGGATCGAGATTCGCGCCGGCATCCACGTGGGTCAATGCGAGCAGATGGGCGCCAAGGTCGGAGGGATCGCCGTTCACACGGCCGCCCGCGTCCTTGCGATGGCTGGACCCGCGGAAGTGTGGGTCTCAGGCACCACGAAGGAATTGGTGGGCGGCTCGGGCATCAACTTCGAGGACCGCGGCACGCATTCCTTGAAAGGTGTTCCGGGAGAGTGGCACCTCTACTCGATATCGGAAATGGACGATCGCGTGCGACCGGGCCCACTCGACGAAGGAGACGCGCGCGCCCGAAGAGACGCGATCGAGATCAAGAGCTTCGGGCCGCGACGACGCGTCCTCCTCCTGGGCGGTGTAGTTGCGATCGTTGCCGGACTCATTGGAGCCTTCTTCCTACTCCGTTCACCTGCCCCGATCGTGCCCGGTCCCGACTCAGTAAGTGCGATAGATACGTCCACTCATGAGTTCTTCTCAACGACGCCGGTCGGCAACGATCCCATCGGAGTAGCGGTGGGAGAGGGATCCGTTTGGGTCGTTAACGATGGAGACAGCACGATCACCCGCGTCGTCGGAAGCGACCCGCCCACGGCTTCGGCTCCGCAGGCGATCGGAGGTCGCCCCACCGGCGTCGCCGCCGGCGAGGGAAGCGCGTGGATCACGACCGGGTTCGGCACTGCGGCTGGGGACCCTTCGTTGGTCGAGTACACCCTGGCGAGCGACCGGACCCACACCGTGCAGGAGTTGCCTTCAGGAGCCGGGGCGATCGCGGTCGGGGACGGCTTCTTGTGGGTCGCCGACCGAGTTGATGGAACCGTGATCCCGGTCAATCCCAAGACGTTCTTTCGGGGGCACCCCATCGAGGTGGGGGAACAACCGGTAGCGATCTCCATCAGCTCCGGAACGGATCCCACCGTTTGGGTTGCCAACAAACTGACCAAGAACGTGTCGCGCATCCAACACGAAAGGGGCCCCTCGACGCCATTCGACCTGAACGCGATCCCGACCGCGATCGCAGCCGACGCGCACGGCGTCTGGGTGACCACGGAGGATGACGAGGTCATACACCTAGACCTGTCGGGCACGCGGGTGAAGACGATCCCGGTCCCCGCGGGGCCGATCTCCGTCGCCATCGCCGACGACGGGGTATGGGTCGCGTGCTCGACCTCAAAGACCGTCGTGCGCATCGATCCCGGCACGAACGAGGTTGTCGAAACGCTTGCGGTAAGCGGTTCGCCTACGTCGATCGCGGCCGAATCCGGCGGGAACGTTTGGGTTGCGATCGCTCAGACAAGCTCTCGCTAAGTTCTAGTCACCCCGATCCGATCGATCGCCGCGCCGGGGAACGGGATCGATTGATCGATGGAGAACTCGGTGACCCGCGATGACACGATGAAGGCGGCGGTCCAGGAAAGCAAAGGAACCCACGGCACCGTCTGCTCGGTGAGGAACTGGTCTAGGTCCGCCCAACACTGCAACTGAGCCTGGAAGATCTCTTCCTCACAGGCTTGCACGCGATCCTGGACGGCGGGAACCTGCGTCACCCCGAACCCATTACGCCTCAGCTGAACGGGCGAAGCATCCAACTGGTCGAAATCGAAAAGTCCGTTGAAGTAAGTCGTGGCTGCCGGAAGGTTCTTGAACAATCCGGCGATCGTCGCGGCTTGGTCCGGCTGAGGATCGCTGAGTGCGGCGAACCATCTCTCCCCCGGCAGTTCTTTGACGTTGACCGAGAAGCCAAGCGGTGCAAGGTCCTTCGCTATCGAACGACCCAGACTTAGCCGAACCGCGTCCCCCTCCGGAACGATCAACTGGACCGGGGGACACCGATCGCACTTGCCGTCACCGTCCTTGTCGTAACTCGATCTGGTCATCTCGTCACGCGCGGCGTCGACATCCGGGTCTCCTGCCCCAAAGGGCGCGTAGTTGGCGAGTAGGTCGTCCTCCAAGCTGTTGGGCAGCATGTGGGTTGCGGGCTTCGTCGTCGCAAGGGGACGGAAGGGCTCGACCAGCGCCTTCTTATCTATCGCAAGGTTCCAAGCCCTACGCACGTGAACGTCATTCAACGGGCGAAACCGCGAGGTTCATCAAGAGAACCGATTGTGTGTCGAAATCGACGCCGTACACGCGATCTCGCAACTTTGGAGACGCTTGATAGCGCTCGACGAGATCGGGGGGCGAGATGAAGTCGAAGACCATGTCGGCCTCGCCCGCCCTTACCAACTTCTCCCCGGTGGGTACATCTTTTGCTCCCAAGAAAACGATCCGGTCGGCGAGGGCCGCTCGGAGATGATCGGTCTCTCGATCCCACGAGGGATTCCGCACAAGGGTGATCCTCTTCTTGCCGGCACCCTTTGCGCCTTCTTGATCCTCGGGCGCTTTCGAGAAGTCAACGTTCTCCGCGCCCTCGATCATGTATGGGCCGGTTGCGACCTGGAACCCCAGCCCGTAATCGAGATCGTGACCCTGCGCCACGCCGAGGCGATCGTCCGGTCGCGCAGGGTTCGGAGGCACAGGAGCCGTCATCCCCTGCGCGAAGTAGTAAGCAACGTCTCCGCTCGGGCGCGTCAGCCGTACCTGAAGTGTGTGATCGTCTGGAGTCTCGAGTCCTGAAACTCCCGAGGTATCGCCGGCCGCAAAGCCATTCGCTCCTTCGACCAAAGTAACGAGATTCTCCAGAGAGTCGCCCCCCAAGATGTCCGAACCGGTCACGTTTGTGATTGCTTTGGGGGCCGGACTCCACGCTCGCTCCAGGGCCCGCACGAAGTCGGGAGCCGTGACCTCGACGTCTTGCAACGGTGGTGCGTAGTGGATACCGGGACGGATCTTGAAGGTCCACGTGCGCCGGTCGGGAGAGACGGTGGGGACCTCGGACGCGAGGTCGGGCTCCGGGATCGTTCCGCCTTCCTCGGTCGTCCGGCCGTTGTAGGACATCAAAGTTCGGAACAAGCAGCACCGGTACATCTCGTCGCCGGTTCCCGGATCCTGGTGAACGGGGTCGTACCCGAAGTCCGGATACACGCCGCCGTCGAACGAAGTGATCGCCAGGCGAACGGTCCCGCCTAGACCGGACGGCGGCCCGGAGACCTTCGAAGCCGAGTCGTCGCCGGTACAGCCGGCACCGAATATGGCGGCGACCAGGAAAACGATCCACAACGAACGCCTGGGCCTCACGGCTTCCTCCCCTGCCTCCTAGAAGAGCGTGGCAGCAGAGCGAGCACGGGTCAAGACGCTACGCGACAATCGTGGAGTCTCGTAACCGACACCTCACTTCCAACCACGACTCCTTAGATGAGGCGACGGTCCGTGGCCCACCTGGTCAACTCGTAACGATTCGACAGTTGCAGTTTCCGAAGAACCGCAGAGACGTGCGACTCGACGGTCTTCACCGAGATGAATAGTTCCTTCGCTATCTCTTTGTAGGCGTAGCCCCGTGCGATGAGCCGCAGAACCTCGCGTTCGCGCTGCGTCAACTGATCCAGTTCCGGATCCGCCTCTTCGGGGACCGTTCCCGAGAACGCATCGAGGACGAAGCCCGCGAGCCGCGGCGAGAACACCGCGTCTCCTTCATGAACCCGTTGGATAGCCTTGATCAATTCGTCGGGGGAGATCGTCTTCGTCACGTAGCCGCGCGCGCCCGCGCGCACGATCGCGATCACATCCTCGGCAGCGTCCGAGACCGAGAGGGCGAGGAATCTCGTCTCCGGAAGCTCTGTCGCGATCGCTTCGAGTACCGCGCGCCCACCACCGTCGGGCATATGAACGTCGAGGAGGACTACGTCGGGAGCCGTGGCACGGATAGCCGCGATCGCTTCGTCCACGGTCTGCGCCTCACCGACGATGTCGAAGGCGTCGCCCAACTCTGATCGCACCCCCGACAGGAACAGGCGGTGATCGTCGACGAGAAAGACGCTGATGCCGCCTTTCACGCTGTCTCACGCGGAAGGGTCATCTGCACCTCTGTGCCGTTCCCCGGTTCCGACCTAACGACGGCGCTGCCGCCCTGACGTTGAAGTCGACCCTCGATCGAATCCGCGATCCCGCGGCGGTCGGCGGGCACCGAGGAGCGATCGAAGCCGCGGCCTTTATCACGCACGAACGCCGAGATGCTCGCGGACTCCACCTCGACGTACAACGACACCGTTGCAGCGCCGGAGTGCGAGGCCGCGTTCGAAAGCGCCTCGCCGCACGCGGCGATCAAGGCCTCCGTTCCGTCGTCCATCGGTGCGTCGCCGACCACTACGACTTCGACCTGCACCTCGTGCATCGCTTCGATCCGCGCGGCAAGATCCTCGGCAGCGCTCCGTAGCGAATCCGAGGGCGGCGCTCCGCTTCCGTAGAGCCAGGCCCGCAGTTCCCTTTCTTGAACGCGCGCAAGCGCCGCTACTTTCTGCGGCGAATCCGTGCGCTGTATCAACGCGAGCGTTTGCAGGACCGAGTCGTGGAGGTGAGCCGCCATCGCGGCGCGCTCTTCGTTGCGGATCCGGGCGCGGCGCTCTTCCGTGAGTTGTCCCGCCAGGTTCGAAAGCCAGGGTCCGAAGATGAGAGTCACCCCGGCCAGAGTCACCACGACGGGGATCACGAAACTCGTCGCAGCAGAGACGACGTTGCTGGCTTTCAGAACGAGGACCATCCCGGTGACGACGAGTAGAGCTCCAACGCCGACGCGCGCCGGCGACAATCGCCCGGTCACGAGATCAACGGGTCGCGAGCTAAGGCGTCCCGTCATGCGATCCCACCGCTCGCTGCCGTTCCCGCGGATGAGGATCGTTCCCGCGCCCAGACCGGCGAGAGCGAGAGGCCACACGATCGGATCGCCGAACCACAGACCGATCTCCCTCAGCAACAGCAAGCCTCCCAAGACGAAACAGGTGAGAGCAAGTAGTTGGGTCGCCGGTGACGCGGGAACGCGTCTCATCGGACGCGGTTCCTCGCCCTCCGGGAGGACCGCCCACAGGACCACGTACGCGAGCGCTCCGAACCCTCCCGCAAGACAAAGGACGACGAACCCGAGCCTCACGAGCATCGGGTCGATGCTCAGTCTGGTGGCGATCCCACCCGCGACACCCGCCACGGCGCGTGCATCGGTGCTGCGCCAGAGGCCCAGCAGAGCACGATCGGCGCGAGGGCCGTTGGCCGAACGATGAACCTGTGCGATGCCGGATTCCTCCTATTCGTCTCGTCGATGTTCGCGCAAGGCCCCGCCCGACACCATCGGGGATAACCCTTAGACGAGGGAACGGAAGTCAGGGTTCAACCAGGGGGGTCACCGATAGAAACCGGGCCGCGCAAACCCCATCATCGGGTCATGGACAAAAACGGAACCGAAGAAGAGCCCATCGCAGGCTCCCTTCCGAAGAAGGAGACAGAGATGCAAGCAACGCCTCAGACACGCCCCCGATTGGTGCGCCGGACGAACGACAAGATGATCGCAGGAGTCGCATCTGGGATCGCTGATCACTTCGGCTGGGATCCTTCACTGGTTCGCCTGGGATTCCTCGCATCCCTGGTTCTCGGTGGATCCGGACTGTTCATCTACCTGATCGCCGCGATCGTCCTCCCGGAGGAAGGAGAAACGGAGTCGCCGCGATGGCGAGAGCGACTGCGCCACGCGCCACCATGGCTGCTCGCGATCGGCGCGGCCATAGTGGCGATCGGGATCCTTTCCGACGGGGGGATCAGCTCTCCCGGACCCTTCATCGCTCTGGGGCTGTTCGGCCTCGGAGCGATGTTGTTGCACGAGCCCGCCCCCCGAGGTCCCAAGACTCCCGCGGCCGCACCTCCCGTGACGGAGGACGCCCTGCCGGTGGCGGGAAGTGAAACGACAACAACTGCGCGGATCGCGCGACCTCGACGTGAGCCCTCATCGCTCGGCCTCTATACGGTCGGAGCTTCGTTCTTGTTCGCCGCGGCCGCGTGGGCGGCCGACCGGGTCGACCTCGTCGACATGGACCCGGGGCGCTACCTCGCTCTCGTTCTACTGGTGTTCGGGGGAGGCCTTGTTGTTGGTGCATTCCTGGGACGCGCCCGGGCCTTGATCCCTCTCGGGATCTTGCTGTTACCGGTCGTCGCAGTAGCGGGGATCATCAACGTTCCCCTGCG
>JAXDJP010000187.1:0-11580 GCA_034665645.1 Actinomycetota bacterium
GCTGTTTCGTAGAGCTCGGGATCGAGCGTCTTCAGCGTGCCCACCCCTTCGTGGAGCGGCACGCGCACGATCCTCGTTCCCTGCAGCGCCACCATCTTTCCGTAGTCACGTTCCTGAACCGCATCGATCGCCGCGATCCCGAACCGCGTTGCCAGCACTCTGTCGAACGCCGTCGGCGTGCCTCCGCGCTGGATGTGACCGAGGATCGTGACGCGGGTTTCGTATCCCGTGCGCTCCTCGATCTCGTGTTCGAGCGCCACTCCGATGCCACCCAGCTTGACGTGACCGAACGCGTCCTTCTGTTCGTCTTTCAAAGCCTCGGAACCTTCGAGCGGTTTCGCTCCTTCAGCCACGACCACGATAGAGAACGTCTTGCCCTTGCTGTGACGGTGACGGATGTGCTCGCAAACGACGTCGATGTCGAACGGTCGCTCCGGCACCAGGATCGCGTCGGCCCCCCCGGCGATCCCGGAATACGTCGCGATCCAACCGGCGTGGCGGCCCATCACCTCGAGGATGATCACGCGGTTGTGAGATTCCGCCGTCGTGTGGAGGCGGTCGATCGCGTCCGTGCAGATCTGAACCGCGGTGTTGAAACCGAAAGTGAAGTCGGTCGCGTTCAGATCGTTGTCGATCGTTTTGGGGACGCCTACGACGTTGACCCCATCGCCGGACAACTTGTCGGCCACCCCGAGGGTGTCCTCGCCGCCGATGGCGATCAAGGCTTCGATGTTCTCGGTGGCGAGGCTTTCCTTCACTCGTTCGACGCCGCGATCTTCTTTGAAGGGGTTGGTCCTCGAGGACCCAAGGATGGTCCCACCTCGATGCAGTAGTCCGGAGGTGTTGTCGGGGTTCAGGTGAACGACCTCGTTGTCGAGGACGCCCCTCCATCCGAACCGATAGCCCACGATCGCGTGGCCGAATTCGTTGACGCCCTTGCGCACAACGGCTCTGATGACGGCGTTGAGGCCGGGGCAGTCTCCGCCTCCAGTAAGGATCCCGATCCGAGCCACCGCGCCCCTCCCTTGCGAGTCCCCCGCCGACTTTTAGGGGGCAAAGATAGCCCCCGTCACGGGGGCGCTCAATCTCGGGCTCCCGGAGGCCGAAACCATAGGGAGTGAACCGGAACCTTGGGGGCTCCGCGGATCGAGGTTCTCTCTCGCTCGCGAGGCTTCTGAAACTCGTGCTTTGCGCCGCGCTCGCGTTGATCGCAGCGCTCGCTTCGACGCGTCCGGCGGCTGCCGTCGACTTGAATGAGCTTCGCCAGAGGGCGCAAGCGGCCGCTGATGAGGTGAGCGCCCTCGAGCACCAGCTGACCTCGCTCGAGTCACGCAAAGCGAAGCTCGACGCCGAGATCACGGAAGCGAGCCAGTCTCTCGGAGCCATCGATCTCGACCGCCAGGAGGCCGAGGCGCGCCTCGAGACCGCAGCCGAACACTACGAGAGCCGCGCCATCGAGGCCTACAAGAACGGCCCTACCTCGGACCTCGTACTGCTGCTCTCTGCCGACAATCTCACGGACATGTACTCCGTCGCTCAAGCTCTCGGGCACGAAGCCAAGGAAGATGCCCAGTCGCTCGACGCGCTGACGGCCGCACGAGACGCGGCCGAGCGAGCCGAGGCCCGCGTTGACGACAGGAAGCAAGCGCTGCTCGCAACCAAGCAGGAGGTCGACGCGCTCGGCGCCGAGATCGGCGGAACCCTTGCCGAACGTCGGAGCGTGGCGCACGAACTCGGGCGCCAGATCGCGGCGCTCGAAGAACAGGCTCGGGCAGCCGCGGCTGCCGCTGCCGGAACACCCTCCTCCCCCGGAGCCCCGGCCCCCTCACAGGACCTCGCGAACCTGCTGGCGCCGGCCGGACCATCTCAAGGGATACCCGACGGGTTCGCACCGACTGGCATCACGTTCGAAGGAACCGCGTCGTGGTACGGACCGGGATTCGAAGGACAATCGACCGCGAGCGGCGACATCTTCGACTCGCGTCTCTACACCGCGGCCAGCAAGGACCTGCCGCTCCACTCGTGGCTCTACGTCGAGCACGAGGGCCGCGGCATCGTCGTGCTCGTGAACGATCGGGGACCCTACGTGGGCGACCGCATCCTCGATCTCAGCCAAGCCGCGGCGCAAGCGATCGGGATCTCCGGTCTCGGATGGATCCAGGCCGAGGTATTGATCAAGACCGACTGACCGACCCTGCACCGGGTATTTTCGTCCGATGCCCGAGCTCATCTTGTCCATCGATGCCGGTACCACGGGCATCACCGTCCTGATCCTCGACTCCGACACCAAGATCGTCGGCCGCGCCTACTCCGAGTTCACGCAGTTCTTTCCCGAGCCGGGTCGCGTGGAACACGATGCCGAAGAGATTTGGACGGTCACCGAGAGCGTGATGTCGGCAGCGCTCTCTTCTGCAGGAGTCACCGGAAACGATCTCGCCGGGATCGGGATCACGGACCAACGCGAGACGACCCTCTTGTGGGACCGGAAGTCGGGGCGGCCGGTAGGTCACGCGATCGTGTGGCAGGACCGGCGCACGGCTCCCATCTGCGAACGATTAAAAGCCGAAGGCCTCGAGGCCGAGTTCCGCCAACGCACGGGATTGTTGCTCGATCCCTATTTCTCGGGAACGAAGATCACGTGGCTTTTGGAGAACGTCGACGGAGCGAGGGCGCGCGCCGAGTCCGGCGAGCTCGCGTTCGGAACGATCGATTCGTGGCTCATCTGGAAGCTGACCGGCGGCGACGCGCACGTGACCGAGCCCTCGAACGCCAGCCGCACTCTTCTTTACTCACTGGACGACCGCTCCTGGGATCCATGGCTCCTCGACAAGCTCGACGTACCGAACGAACTGCTGCCCGAGATAAGACCGACGAGCGGCTCGTTCGGCATCGCGCGATCCGACGTTCTCGGCGCCGACGTTCCGGTCACGGGAGTCGCCGGCGATCAACAAGCGGCGCTCTTCGGGCAAGCGTGCGTCCAGCCGGGGATGGCGAAGAACACCTACGGAACGGGATCTTTCCTCTTGATGAACACGGGTGAGGACGCCCAGCGCTCGCAACACGGTCTCCTCACGACCGCCGCGTGGGACCTCGGCGACGGCCTCCGTTACGCGCTGGAGGGAAGCATCTTCGTCACGGGGGCCGCGGTGCAATGGCTGCGCGATGGACTCGGGATCATCGAGGAAGCGGCCGAGACCGGCCCCCTCGCGGAAACGGTCCCCGATGCGGGCGGCACCTACCTGGTGCCGGCTTTCACGGGTCTCGGCGCGCCTCATTGGGACCCCTACGCCCGGGGAGCCTTCCTCGGCATCACGCGAGGCACCACTAAGGCACACCTTGCGCGAGCGGCCGTGGACGCCATGGCCTTCCAGACGCGTGACGTCGCCGACGCCATGACCAAAGACTCCGGCCTGCCCCTCGCCGAGCTGCGCGTGGACGGCGGAGCCAGCGCGATGGACCTCCTTTGTCAGATCCAGGCCGACCAACTAGGGGTGCCGGTCAAGCGTCCCGAGATACTCGAAACGACCGCGCTGGGCGCCGCCTACCTCGCGGGACTCGGAGCCGGAATCTGGTCGTCGGCCCACGACATCGCCTCAAGTTGGCGCGCTGCAGCCGAGTTCGAACCGAAGGCGACGCGCGATGAAGCCGACGCAACCTACGAAGGCTGGCTGCGGGCGGTCGAGCGGACGAAAGGGTGGATCGAGCACTGAAACGCGGTTAGCCGGCGAGGATCTCCTCGGAGAGATCGAAGTCCTCTGCGAGCCGCGCCGATTCCGGAAGGGGTTCGGTGGCCTTTCGCGACGCGTACTCCTCGACGTACTGCTGACCGGATAGCTGCATGATCTCGTACATGATCTCGTCGGTCACCGAGCGCAAAGCGAAGCGATCGCGCTCGCGTCCCTGGTAGCGCGAGAAGTCCAGCGGTTTCCCGAAACGGATCTTGACGGGGATGCGTCCCGTGAGCTTCGGCAGCTTCGCTTCCTTCGGCATGACGATGTCGGTCCCAACAAGACCGGTCGGGATGACCGGAACCCCTGCGGCAAGAGCCAGACGCGCGATGCCGGTCCGACCTCGATAGAGACGTCCGTCCGGTGAGCGTGTCCCCTCGGGGTAGATGCCGAGGAGGTTGCCGCTCTTCAGAACCTCGAGAGCGATCTCTAGAGACTGTTGCGATTTCGAGCCGCCCACTCGTTCACACGAGATCTGTCCGGCCGACTTAAAGAACCACGATGTCTTCCAACTCTTGAAGTAGTCGGCCTTGGCGAGATACGTGACTTTGCGCCGCTTCACGACAAGAGGGATGAAGAACGAGTCGAGGAACGACACGTGGTTGGCCGCGATGATCGCCGGCCCCTTTTTCGGAACGTTGTCCAAGCCCTCGGGCCTGATGCGATAGAGGGCGCGCAGGGGTGGCTTCAAAATCCCCTTGAAGATCCAATACATCATGTGATTTCGATCCCTCGCCCTCGCTGTAGCCCAGTTCGCATGTTAGATGACATAGTCACAGAAACAAGCTCGACCCCAAAGACAAGTCAAACACTCTTAGGGACGATTAAGGAAGGGCCCCAGGAACGTGAGCGAAATTCAGGTACTTAAGGGCGCAGAAGAGTTCGCCTTCGGTGAAGGCCCCGTAGGGGCGCTGCTGATCCACGGTTTCACGGGAAGCCCGCAAGGGATGCGAGGACTGGGCGAATATCTAGCAGAGCGAGGGATCGCAGTTGCCGCTCCGCGGTTGCCCGGTCACGGCACGACGTGGGAGGACCTCAATACGCGAACCGGCGAAGAGTGGGCCCAAACCGTGGAAACCTCGTTTCATCACCTCGCGTCGCAAACAGAGGAGGTCTTCGTAGTCGGCCTGTCATTCGGGGCCGCGCTCGCACTGGATCTCGCGGCGAGGCATCAAGAGGAGATCGCCGGAGTCATCACACTGGCGGGGATGGTCTTCACGAAGGACCCGCGCCGGTTCCTCGCGCCGGTGATCGCTCGGCTCTCAAGTTCGATCCCCGGCGTCGGCAACGACATCGCCGACCCGGAGGGTAAAGAGATCGCCTACGACCGCGTCCCAACGAAGGGCGCGCTGGCGATGCTGCGGTTCATCAAACGAGCGCATCGCGCGGTGCCGCAGATCAAGACGCCCATCCTCGTCATGCATGCTCATCAAGATCACACCGTGCACCCGAGCAACGCCCAATACATCCACGACAACATCGGTTCCACCGACAAGCAGTTGGTCTGGTTCGAGCGCTCGTATCACGTGATCACTCTCGACGTAGAGCGCGAGCAGGTCTTCGAGAACACGTACAACTTCATCAAGGAGCGCGCCAAGAATGCAGTCTGAGGTTGTGGTCCTCGAGGGCCACATCATCGACACCTTGATGCTCCCCAAGGTGCTGGACGAGGTCCTCGTGTCCGGCGCGACGTACGAGATCGTGGAATTGAAGGTTGGGAACGGCCGCGATGACTCCTCGGTCGCCCGTATCAAAGTCATGTCCGAGAGCGAGGCGCATCTCGCGGAGCTCCTGGATCGACTACAGCAATTCGGAGCGAACGCGGCGACGGTCGAAGACGCCGAGCTAGTGACGGCGGACGTCGATGGCGCCTTCCCGCCCGGGTTCTACTCCAGCACGAATCTAGAGACCGACGTGAGGGTCGATGGTCACTGGATCCCCGTCAAGCGGACCGAGATGGACTGCGGGATCGTCATAGAGGACGGCTCTGCCCGGACGCTCGCGATGACGGACGTGAGGGCCGGGATGCAGATCGTCATGGCGGGCCGCGGCATACGCGTCCAACCACTCGAGCCTGCCGCCTCGGCCAAGCAGGCCTTCGAGTTCATGTCGTCCGACGTCTCCAGCGAGAAGCCCAAAGCGCTCCTCGTCCAGCAGGTCGCCGACCAGATGAGGGCCGTGAAGGAACAAGGCAAGCGGATCCTGTGGGTCGCCGGGCCGGCTCTCGTTCACACGGGGTCGGCCCCCGACATGTGCGCGCTTATCAAGGCCGGCTACGTGAACGCTCTTTTCGCGGGGAACGGCGTCGCGGCCCACGACATCGAATCGAACATCTTCGGCACGTCACTCGGCGTGTACCTGTCGCACGGTCACCCGGCCGAGCATGGACACGAGCATCACATCCGGGCGATCAACGAGATCCGCAGACACGGCTCGTTCAGAGCGGCTATCGATGCCGGCGTCTTCAATGACGGCATCGTTTATCAGTTGGTAAAGAACGACTGCGAGTACATCTTTGGAGGAAGCGTCCGAGATGACGGTCCCCTGCCGGAGGTCGTGTCCGACATGCTCGAGGTGCAGAGGCAACTACGCGACATCATCTGGGGCAAGGACGGCAACGACCTCATCGGCTATTGCATCGTCGTGGGCACGATGTTGCACGGCATCGCGACCGGTAACTGCCTCCCGGCATCGGTTCCTCTCGCATGCGTCGATATCAACCCCGCCACCGTTACGAAGCTGATGGACCGGGGCTCGTTTCAATCGATGGGAATCATCACCGACGTCGGCCTCTTCGTGAGGGGACTGTCCGAGCACCTAGCCGCCGACTACATCCAGGAACCTTCGGCAGACGCCGTGACCCGGCGCGCGGGATCGAACACGCCCACTTAGGGCCGAAGTAGTTACAGGCCGAGGCGCTCGGTCAGGATCTCCGTAAGCCCCGGCGTGGACATCTCCTCAAGTTCGTAAGAGACGCGCACGGCGGGCTTGTCGATGTCGATGATCTTGCGGAGATCGATGGGGGTCGCGACCAGCACGATGTCGGCATCCGACGAGTTGATCGTGAGCTCCAGGTCCTTGCGCTGTTGTTCCGAGTAACCCATGGCAGGTAGCAGCGATCCGATGTGGGGATATTTCTCGAAGACCTGCTTTATCGAACCCGCGGCCCAGGGCCGTGGGTCTACGAGCGACGCGGCGCCGGCCTCGCGCGCCGCCACCACCCCGGCTCCGTACGTCATCTCTCCGTGAGTGAGCGTCGGCCCGTCCTCGATCACCAGAACCTTCTTGCCCGCGAGCGAGATGTCCTCCGCGATCGATACCGGCGAGCGCGCCTCGACCACCTTCGCTTTGGGGTTCGTTACCTCGATCGTCTTCTTCAACGTTTCGACGTCCTCAGGGCGCGCCGAGTCCATCTTGTTGATCACGATCACGTCGGCCATCCTCAGGTTCACTTCACCCGGGTGGTACGACGTTTCGTGGCCGGGACGCAGAGGATCGGCGACCGTGATGTGCACGTCGGGGTAATAGAAGGGCAGGTCGTTGTTGCCGCCGTCCCACAGGATGACGTCGGCCTCGGCTTGCGCCCGCTTCATGATCTGCTCGTAATCGACGCCTGCGTAGACGATGGAGCCCAACTCGAGGTGCGGCTCGTATTCCTCGCGCTCCTCGATCGTGCAGTCGGCCGCAAGGAGATCCTCGTAGGTCTCGAACCTCTGCGCCGCTTGCGCCACGAGGTTGCCGTACGGCATCGGGTGACGGATGACCGCTATCTGCTTGCCGGCGCTCTTCAAGATCTTCGAGACGGCCCTAGTCGTCTGCGATTTCCCGGAGCCGGTACGGACGGCGCAAACGGCTACGACCGGAACGCTCGCTCTGAGCATCGTGGATCGGGGGCCGAGCAAGACGTAGTCCGCCCCGGCAGCCAGAACGCGCGAACCGATGTGCATAACGGTCTCGTGGGACACGTCGGAGTACGAGAAGACCGCTTCGTCGACGTCCAGGTCGCGGATCCACGACTCCAAGCCGTCCTCGGCGTAGATGGGGATACCGTCGGGATAGAGGTCACCGGCGAGCTCCGTTGGATAGACCCGTCCGTCGATCCCAGGGATCTGCGTCGCGGTGAAGGCCACGACCTCGAAAGATCCGTTCCCCCGATAGTGAACGTTGAAATTGTGGAAGTCCCTGCCGGCGGCCCCGATGATCAAGACCTTGCGCCGCTCGGCGCCTCGTTCAGCCATGCAGGCGACTATACGGGCTAAGACCGGCCCTACAGAAGCTGGGTGAAAGGGATGAATCGGCAACCCAACACCTTTAGAGTGGCCACATGGAAGCGCGCAAACTCACGAAGCGCGGCTCTCAAAGGCGAGAGCAGTTGCTCGAAGCGGCGTACCGCCTGTTCGCCGATCAGGGCTACCACGGCACCGCAGTGGGCGACATCTGCGATGACCTCGGCGTCGGTAAAGGCGTCTTCTACTGGTACTTCAAATCCAAAGAGGCTCTTTTTAAAGAGCTGTTGCGTTCTTACCTCTTCCGCCTCCGTCGAGCGCAGCAGAGTGCGATCGAAGACGTACACGATCCCGTGGCGAGGATCGAGCGAGGCATCCGCGCTTCGATCGAGGTCTACCGCCTCGACCCCGGGTTCCTCTCCCTGATCCGGACGGCAGCGCGCTACGAAGAGTTCGCCGGCGTGCTTCAAGAAGGTCAGGAGACGGTCGTAGCCGACACCGCGATCCACATAAAGGAAGGGATGGCCGAGGGAACGATCCGGCACGGAGATCCCGAGCTCATGGCGCACGGCATCCTCGGCGCGATCTATCACTTCGTTGAAACGTATTTCGGAACGGATGCCGGGGCCGTCAACGATCGCCCACAGCTCGCCGACGAAGCCGTCGCGTTCTGCCTCAGCGGTCTCCTGCAGAGGTAACTACTCTCCCAGCTGCTCGCTCGTTAGTTGCCCCGTGTACGGACCGCGCCCCGTCAGGACGGAGGCGGCGGCGCGAGCCGCAAGTTGCAATGCCCTCTCGATATCTCCCGTCGAGGCGAGACCGAAGGCGAGCGTCGCAGCGAAGCTGTCTCCCGCTCCGTAGCGATCCACCACGGGGCCCGGCAAAGGCGCGGCTTCGTAGCGCCTGGGCTCCTTACCGTCGACGGTGAACGTGCCCCCCGCGGCCCCCTCGGTCCACACCACGAGGCGCGGCGGCGGATCGAGAACGGCCGGGTCGCGTCTCTCGGTCGGGTCGGCGGCGCTGCCTATAAGGGCGTCTACCCGAACACCGGCTTCGATGAGGGTCGGGAACACGCGAGTGGTGGCGACGACGACGCGCGCCTTCCTCGCGGCGCGCAACGCCCCGACGTCTCCGGCGCTGAAATAGAGCGCATCTACCCCGGTGAGACGATCCCAAGGCAGCGGGTCGTCGGCGCGCGGCGACAGCCTCTCGCCCACGACGGTGATCGTTCGCTCCCCCGTCTGGTCGATCTGCGTCACGCCGCGTCGGGTTGGTCCACGGCGTACGGCCGCGTGAACCTCGAGCCCGAACGAGGACAGGATCTCATCGGCCCGCTTCGCAAGCTCGTCATCTCCTAGCGCGGTTACGAACATCGCGTCCCCGGTGAGGCGCCGCAACTGCTCGGCGGCCGCGGCTCCCCCACCGGCGGGTTCCGCCCACCACTCCGTCGCGTGAACGATCTCCCCCGCGGCGGGGAGGTGCTCGACGCGCAGGAACTCGATCCATTCGACATGGCCGACAACGGCTGCTCGCATGGTGGAACTCTCGCACCTACGGGGGCCGTGGTGGAATAGATGGCGAGCGGTGACGTTCCGCGCAGCTGCCGATGGACCGGAGGGGCCAAGATGAAGATCGCCATCATCGGAGCGGGAAATGTAGGACGCGCCCTCGCCGGCTCGATCTCCAAAGCCGGCTACGACGTGATCATCGGATCGAACACCAAGGAACATGCCGCGGCTCTCGCGGCGGAGGTCGGTGGCACCGCCGCGGATTCAACGATCGCAGCGGTTGCAGGCGCCGACGCCGTTGTCCTTGCGATCCCATACCCGCGCGTGGACGCAGCGATCAAGAAGAACGGAAAAGCCCTGGAGGGCAAGATCCTGATCGACGTGACGAATCCTCTAAACGCGACCTTCTCGGGGTTGGCGACGTACGAACCATCCGGCGCGGAGCTGATCCAGCATCGTTTGCCCCAGACGAGGGTGATCAAAGCCTTCAACACCGTGTTCGCAAACCTGATGACGGACCCGAACGTTGACGGGGAAGCCGTCGATGGATTGGTAGCGGGCGACGACGAAGACGCGAAGAAGAAGGTCCTCGAGCTCGTCGGCGCGATCGGTTTCCACCCCGTCGACTGTGGGCCGCTGTCCGCCGCCCGAGTGCTCGAGAACATGGCGTTCCTCAATATCGCCTTGCAAGCGAAGAACTCGTGGTCGCGACGCGGGTCGTGGAAGCTGCTCCTGCCGGAGAGCGACCGGGGCTAAGTGACGCGGATCGCTACGAAGCAGGACCCTTCTGAAGTGCACGGTTCAACCCGCGCACGGCCTGCCTGATCCGCTGTTCGTTCTCGACGAGAGCGAAGCGGATGAATCCATCCCCGTTAGGACCGAAACCAACGCCCGGTGATACGGCAACCTTGGCCTCTCGTACGAGGAACTTGGCGAATTCCAGACTGCCGAGGTGTTTGAACTCTTCGGGGATCGGAGCCCACGCGAACATCGTTGCCGGGGGGCGGACCATGTCCCACCCGATCCGCTCGAGGCCATCGCATAAGGCATCGCGCCGCGCTCGATAAACCTCCCGGATCTGCTTCGGAACCTCCGGGCATTCGTTCAACGCGATGATCCCCGCGATCTGGATCGGTTGGAAGACTCCGTAATCGAGGTACGACTTCAACTTGGTCAACGCCCCGATCATCTCGGCGTTGCCGACTGCGAAGGCGAGCCGCCAGCCCGCCATCGAGTACGACTTCGACATCGAGAAGAACTCGACGCCGACATCCTTGGCGCCCTTCACCTGCATGAGGGACGGAGCATGGTCCTGGTCGAACACCAGATCCGCGTAAGCCAGGTCGTGCACGATCATGACGTCGCGAGCTTTAGCGAACTCAACCAGCTGCTCGAAGAAGGCGATGTCGACGACCGCGGTCGTTGGATTGTGCGGAAACGAGCACAGCACGACGCGCGGTTTGGGGTTCGACCGCTCATACGTCTCAACGAGGTCGGCGAAGAAGTCAGATTCGATGGCCAGGGGCACGGAGGTCACGTTCGCGCCGGAGAGGAGCATGGCGTACGTATGGATCGGGTAGGTCGGCTCGGGGACGAGCACCGAGTCTCCCGGCTCGCAGAGGACCCACGCCAGGTGCGACAGGCCTTCCTTCGCACCGATCGTCGCGATCGCCTCGGTATCTGCGTCGAGTTGGACGTTCCAATTCCGCTCGTACAGATCGCAGATCGCGTGACGCAGTTTCGGGATCCCTTTAGACGCGGAGTAGCGGTGGTTGCGAGGGTTGTCCACCGCCTCCTTCAACTTCTCGACGACGGGCTCCGGCGTGGGGATATCGGGATTGCCCATCCCCAGGTCGATGATGTCTTCGCCCTCGCGCCGCGCCGCCATCTTGATGTCGTTCACTATCGAGAAGACGTACGGGGGAAAACGCTCGATGCGCCTGAATTCCATCGCCTCAAACTAGCAGTCGGAGGCGTCGTCTAGGCGTAACCGCTAGTCGTTGGGGTCGTCCAGGCCGACCGACGAACCGTCCAGCCGCTGCACGTTCGAAAGAGCGAGACGTCCGTCCTCGAGCCGAGCGTCTATCGACACGGCTTGTCCGTTGCCGAGCCCTCTGA
>JAXDJP010000188.1:0-6121 GCA_034665645.1 Actinomycetota bacterium
TGGGTGCTGATCGGCTACACGCTCGCGTTCGGCCCCGACCACGGAGGGCTGATCGGCGGACTCGACTTCATAGGGTTCCGCCACGTGGGGGCCGCGCCGAACACGGCCCTCGCCGCAACCATTCCGCACACCGGCTTCGCCATCTTCCAGATGATGTTCGCGATCATCACGCCGGCCCTCATCACCGGAGCGTTCGCCGAGCGCATGAAGTTCTCGGGCTACGTCGCGTTCACAGCTCTCTGGCTGGTCCTCGTGTACGCGCCGGTTGCGCACTGGGTGTGGGCTCCGGGAGGCTGGATCCGCGAGCTCGGAGTGCTCGATTTCGCTGGCGGAACGGTCGTCCACATAAACGCCGGTATCGCGGCCCTCGCTTCGGTCATCGTTATCGGTCGACGAAAAGGGTTCGGTAAGGAAGCGTTCGTGCCTCACAACCTTCCGTTGACGATCCTAGGCACGGGGATCCTCTGGTTCGGCTGGTTCGGGTTCAACGCGGGAAGCGCGCTGGCCGCGAACGGTCTCGCCGCCTCGGCGTTCCTGGCGACGAACCTGGGAGCCGCTGCCGGCGCATGCGGATGGGCGCTGGTCGAGGCGCGTAAAGAGCGCAAGTCCACGACTCTCGGAGTCGCATCGGGTGCGGTTGCAGGTCTCGTCGCGATCACTCCGGCCGCGGGTTTCGTCGGACCCCTTGCGGCCATGGCGATCGGTCTCGCCGGCGGCATGGTCTGCGCCTGGGCGGTTTCTCTCAAGTTCCGCTTCGGATACGACGACTCGCTCGACGTCGTCGGCGTCCACCTCGTTGGAGGGATCGTCGGCGCACTCCTGACGGGGATCTTCGCCGACGTTGCGATCAACAGCGCCGGGGCCGACGGACTTCTCACGGGAGGCGGTATCGCGCTGCTCGGTAAGCAGGTAGTCGGGATCGGAGCGACGCTCATCTTCAGCTTCGTTATGAGCTTCGGCCTTCTGAAACTCGTCGACAGGTTCGTTGGGCTACGCGTCACGGAAGAAGAGGAATACCGAGGGCTCGACCTTGCGCAGCATTCCGAATCTGGATACTCGTTCAACGAGGGAGGAGGCGGCGTCCATGCACCGGGCGTCGTCGCCGCCATGTCATCTTCGGCGACATCTGCTGTGCGAGTTCCGCAAGGAGGTGAGGCCTGATGAAACTCGTTGTCGCGGTCATAAAGCCTTTCAAGTTGGACGACGTCAAAGAGGCGCTCGAGACCGCCGGCGTGCAAGGAATGACGGTGTCCGACGCTCGCGGTTTCGGACGGCAGCGCGGACACACCGAGGTCTACCGAGGCGCCGAGTACCAAGTGGACTTCATCCCGAAGACGCGCATCGAGATCGCAGTCGACGACGATCACGTTGACGAGATCGTGAAAGCGATCGTGACCTCGGCCGGAACGGATTCGATCGGCGACGGGAAGGTGTGGGTCATCCCCACCGAACAACTCGTCAGGATCCGCACCGGGGAGAAGGGGCCCGACGCTATCTGACCTCCGCGTCGGGCGACCGGTGCGGCTGGAAGACGGAGCGAAAGTTGCGGAGGAGCGTGCGGCCGATGTCGACCGCACGCTCCAAGAGCTCTGCGTCAAAGCGTTCGGGGACCCGGCCCCCATAGCTGTCGTCGCGGTCGGTGGCTTCGGACGCGGCGATCTCTCGCCGCACTCCGACATCGACCTGTTGTTCGTTACCGAGGGTCGAGCGGAGATCAATCAGGCCGCGCTGCGCGAGATGCTCTATCCGCTGTGGGACGCAGGTTTCCAGGTCGGCCACGCGGTCGTGAACTCGAAGCAAGCGGTCGAACGGACCGAGGGTGACGTGCACGCGGCAACCGCTCTCCTGTCGACGCGGTTCGTCGCCGGCGACACGAGCATCTACGAAGACCTCATCGACCGGCGCGAGGCGTGGCTCCGTAAGTCGCGCAAGTCCGTGGTGCGACGCATCGTTGCAGCCGTTTCGGCACGACACGCCAAGGTCGATCGAGCGGGCTGGGCCCTGGAGCCCGACCTCAAAGATGACCTAGGCGGATTGCGTGACGTCCATTCGCTGCAGTGGTTGGAGGTCGCCACCGGAAGCAGCTACGTGGGAGCTGCGGTCGAGGAAGCCCACGCGCTCCTGCTTGCCGTGCGCGAGGCGCTCCACTCCGAACTCCGCAGGAAGAGCGACAAGGTTGCCGCGCACCTGCAGCCGGCGATCGCGAAACGCCTCGGTATCGAAGGAGACGATGCGGCCGATCTGATGATGGCGCGGGTACACGCGGCCGCGCGGCGGATCGAGTTCGAGACGAGCCTGGGACTGGAAGCTGCTTCCGAGACCGCTGCGGGAGGGCCGCGTCGCTCCGGCAGCTCGGGGAACGTCGCGGAGGGCATCCGCCTGGAGGATGGACTACTCGTCGCGCAGCTCAACACCGCGACCGTTCCGCACGAGACCGGCCTCAGGTTGCTCGCCGCCCACGCCGCGACGGGACGACCGATCGCTCGTCGCAGTCTCGAGTGGTTGCGCACCGCGTTCGGAACGGCCGAGCTGGAATGGAACGAGGAGATGCGCACCGCGTTCTTCGCGACGCTGTCCGGCCCCCACACCGTGGGGGCCTTAGAGCTCTTGGATCACGTCGACGGGTGGCCGCGGCTCATTCCCGAGTGGGGACGCGTACGCGGTCAGATCCAGCACGATCCGTGGCATCGCTTCACGGTCGACGGACATTCGTTCGTCGCGGTCGGAGAGATCGCAGACGTCCTCACGAACGATCCCCTGGCGCGCGCAGCGGCCGACGAGGCGGGAGACCTCGCCGCCCTATATCTCGGGACCTTGCTCCACGACGTCGGCAAGGGATCCGCGCAGGACCACTCGGTAGCCGGCGAACGGATAGCCCGCGCGATCTGCCAACGCATGGGTCTCTCGGCCGAAGAAACCGAAGACGTCACGGTGCTCGTGCGATGGCACTTATTGCTGCCCGACACCGCGACGCGTCGGGACCTCGACGACGGTGCAGTCATCTCGTCCGTTGCAGACAAGGTCGGCACCGCGCGACGTCTCCGGCTGCTGTTCATCCTCGCGGCCGCCGACGGACACGCGACCGGCCCGGAGTCATGGACCTCCTGGAAAGCCGCACTCGTGGCCGAGCTGTACGCAAAGACACTCGCGGCGCTGGAACATGGTGAGCTTCCCGCGCGCAGTGACGTTTCGGCGCGCTTACGAGAGCTCTCCGCGTACGAACCGCTCATCGCGGCGCAGGCTCCGGCTCTCCTAGCGTCGCTTCCACCTTCGTACGTGGATTCGACGACCATCCCGGAGATGGCCGACGAGTTGCGCTTGATGCTGCGCCCCTTACGACCGGGCCAGGTGATCGTGCACGTGCTCGCTGAGGGCCCGACGCAAGCGACGATCACTATCTGCATGAAGGACCGTCCCGGCTCCCTCTCGCGCGTCGCCGGAGTGATGGCTCTCCACCGGCTCTCGATCCTTAGAGCGCAAGGTTTCTCGACCACGACCGAGCTCGCGTTGCAGAGGTTCACGGTGGAGACCGTTCCGTCCATCGACTGGCCGGCTTTCGAAGCCGATCTCAATGCCGCTTTCTCGGGACGCCTCGCGCTGGAAGCGAGGCTGGAGCGAAAGGCGAGCGATTACCGGCCGAGCGAGCCGATCGAGCCCGAGGTGCGCGTCCTGCAAGACGAGTCCGACCACTCGACCGTGGTCGAGGTGAGGGCCGGTGACACGCTCGGCCTCCTGTACGCGGTGACGGCGGGACTGAGCGACCTCGAGACCGACATCCACGTCGCCAAGATCGACACCAGGGGCTCGCACGTCGTCGACGTCTTCTACATCCGCTCCCTCGAGGGCGGCAAGCTCGACGCCGCCCAGGCGACCGAGGTCGAGCGAGCGATCAAGTACCGGGTCCGTCGCCTCCTCGGCTAGCCGAGCAGTTCAATCCAGGAGTAAGAGGGCCGCAGGCGGGTACGTTGTGCCCATGCCAACCCGGGAAGGTGCTCGCGTCGTCGCGGGCCGCTACGCCCTAGGCGAGAAATTGGGCAGTGGAGGCATGGGCACCGTGTGGCACGGCACGGACGAATTGCTGCGCCGCGAAGTGGCCGTCAAGCAGATCCGCATCCCCGACACCTTGGGAGATGAGGAACGCACCGCGATCGAGGGCCGAGTCATGCGAGAGGCTCGAGCCGCGGCCCAACTGAATCACCACGGAGCCGTTTCCGTCTTCGACGTCGCACAGGAGGACGGTCAGGCCTTCATCGTGATGGAACTGGTCACGGCCCCCTCGTTAGCCGACCTGGTCGAACGAGAGGGTCCCCTCTCGCCGGAGCGAGCCGCAGAGATCGGTCTCGAGGTCCTCGACGCGCTTCAAGCAGCTCATGCGAAGGGCATCGTTCACCGGGACGTCAAGCCGGCCAACGTGATGGTGCCGGAAGATGGCCATGTCAAGCTTGCCGACTTCGGCATCGCCTCTCTGGTCGACGACCCCCGGCTGACTTCCACTGGGTTGATCCTCGGCTCCCCTGCCTACATGGCGCCCGAGCAGGCCCAGGAGCAAGAGAGCGAGCCGGCCACCGATCTGTGGGGGCTGGGAGCCACTCTCTTCTACGCGGTCGGGGGGGTGCCGCCCTTCGATAAGGGGAACCCGATCGCCACGCTCACCTCCGTGCTGCACGACCAGATCGAGATGCCCGCGGGAGCCGGCGAGCTTGGTCCCGTGATCGTGGAACTCCTGCGGAAAGACCCCTCTGCCCGACCGAGCCCGGGCTACCTGCAAGCGATGCTCCGCCGGGTGGCCGAGGGCCGGCCCGTGGCCGACCGCACCACCTCGACGCAGGAGCTGCGCGTCCCGGCGGCGGTGCTCGCGCCCGAGGAGTCGATCCAGACGGAGGCCGTCGCGGAGCGGATCTCCGAGCCTCCCGAACCGATCGCCTACCAGGAGGTCGAGTACGACGACGAGGGGCCCTCTCGCCGCGCCCCCTGGATCGTCGCAGTTGCCGCCGTTGCCGCTGCCGCGCTCCTTCTGTTCATCGTCCTCAACCAGTCAAACGATCCCGGCGGGCGCCGCGCCCGCAACAACGCCGGCGCTACCAACACCACCGCGGCCTCGAGTGACGGCACGACCGATTCGGGTGCCGGGGGCGCTCCAGCCGGTTGGACCTCGTACACCGACGACCAGACCGGCTACCAGATCAGCTACCCCGAGGGATGGGACGTCTTCACGAACGGCACGCTCACCGACTTCCGCGACCCCGGAACGGGCACCTACTTGCGGGTCGACTGGGTAACGCCGCCGGGAGAGTCGCCGGAGGGAGCGTGGCAGGCGCAATCCGACAGCTTCGGTGCCGCCCATGACAACTATCAGGAGCTCCGGATCGACCCGACGACGTACCAGGGCTTCGACGCCGCAGAGTGGGAGTACACATACACGGACGGGGGCGCCGACCTCCACGCGATCGACCTCGGCTTCATCGCCGGCGACTATGGATTCGCCCTCAATTTCCAGACGCACGCCGAAGATTGGGACTCGTCGCAACCCCTGTTCGAGCAATTCAAGGAAGCCTTCAAAGCTCCTCAATAGGGACTGTCCGAAATAGGGGGAATGTCCCTCTGGATCGCGCCCCCAAATAGCTCAAGAGAACTACGGCTCCTGCCGATGAATCAGGAGTAATCCAGTGACAAAGGCAAACCCACGGAGACGTGGGGACGCAAAGCCAGGGGCCCGACTGGAAACAGGCGGGCGGCCCAGCCACCGAATGGAGAGGTAGATGAAGCGTTTCACCCGCATCTTCGTGGCCGTTCCGGCGATGCTCGTTGTCCTCAACATGCTGCCCTCGTCGGGCCAGAACTCGATCGGCGCCAAGCACACCTTCCTCGGCGCGTCGGCCATGGGGGCCTCCGGCGACAACAACTGTTACCACTGGAAAGCTGCCGAGCGCGGCTTCGCCCGTAAGACGAACGCGGCCCGTTCCAGCGGCGGACTCCACAAGCTGAAGCTTGATCCCGAGCTCTCCAAGGCCGCGAAGAAGCACACCTACGAGATGGTCAACAAGAACGTGCTCGAGCACACGACGTCGACGAACCTGCGTCACAGAGTGACGAACTGGTCCATCTTGGGCGAAAACGTCGG
>JAXDJP010000189.1:0-5641 GCA_034665645.1 Actinomycetota bacterium
TCGATGCGGTTCAGGAACGTGACTACGGAAAGATGGTGGCGCTGCAGGGAACGAGGATCGTGCGCGTGCCGCTCCACGAAGGGGTGGGCACGCTGAAGACGCTCGATCCCGAGCTCTACGAAACAGCAGAGGTGTTCTTCGGCTGAGTTCCGCGTCCCAAGGTTTTCCGGGGCCATGCAAGGGGTCGATAGGGTAGAGGGATGACCGAACCCATCGATCTTCGCTCCGACACCGTCACGCGTCCGTCCGCCGAGATGCGCAAGGCCATGTCCGAGGCCGAAGTGGGCGATGACGTTTTCGGGGACGACCCGACCATCAACTCGCTGCAGGAATACTGCGCGGACCTGCTCGGGAAAGAGGCGGGCCTGTTCGTCCCCACGGGGTCGATGGGTAATCAGGTGTCGCTCGGATCGCTTGCTCGTCCCGGTGACGAGGTCGTGTGCGAGTCGGGAGCGCACTTCCTCCACTACGAGGGTGGCTCGGTGGCCGCTCACTTCGGACTCATGATGCGACCGCTCCCCGGGCGGAACGGAGTCATCACCGCCGACCAGGTCGCGCCCGTGATCAGAGACGGCAGCGAGCACTTCCCTCGCACCGCGGTCGTCGCCATGGAGAACACGCACAACTCCGCGGGGGGCCGAGTGTTCCCGCTAGACGAGGCCAAGGCGGTGTCCAAGGTGGCGCGCGAACGCGGGGTGAGCGTCCATATCGACGGGGCTCGGATCTTCAACGCGGCCGCGGCAACCGGAACGCCGGTGTCCGAGTGGGCTGCTTGTGCCGACACCGTCACCTTCTGTTTTTCCAAAGGACTGGGCGCGCCCGTCGGCTCCATGGTGTGCGGGTCGAAGGAAGTGATCGCCGAAGCCCACCGGTTGCGCAAGCGCTTGGGGGGTGGGATGCGTCAGGCCGGGGTGCTCGGTGCGGCCGCTCGGATCGCCGTGGAGAAAGGGCGCCACAGACTGACCGAAGATCACGAGAACGCCAGAACGCTTGCCGAGGGTTTGCTCGACTTGCATGAGGATGCCGTCGACCTCGCTTCGGTCGAGACGAACATGGTCTATCTGAACCTCATGCCGTTCAAAAAGAGGGGGCCGGAGGTGGCCGAGGCCCTGTTGGCACAGGGCGTCCTCACCTTGGGGATGGCCCCTTCCTCGATGAGGCTCGTCACCCACAGGGACGTCTCGAGTGCCGATATCGGGACCGCTTTGGAGGCATTTCGGAGGGTTCTTCTCACTGCTTGAGTCGCTAGGGGTGAAGTAATCTCTCCCTAGGTTTCATATCTCGAACCAGGGGAAAAATCGCGACATGCAGATCCTTTTCACGGTCGTTTTGCCGCGTGATGAGGTCACCGTCCCCCTGATCAGGCACATAGTCCGAGATTCGTTGCTGAAGATCGGGGCGACGAGAGATTGCGTGGGAGACATCGAGCTTGCTTTGACCGAGGCATGCAGCAACGTCCTGCATCACGCGAAGACCAACCCCTCCGAGTACCAGGTCACGGTTGACGTCGACGACGGTTCGTGCGACATCAAGATCACCGATGCCGGAACCGGATTCGACGCAGCGAAGGTGGCCGTGGCCGGCGACCTTGCCGAGAGTGGGCGCGGGATCACTCTCATGAAGGCTTTGGTCGACGACCTCAAGTTCGTTTCGAACGACCGGGGGACCGTCGTGCATCTCGCCAAGCGACTAGAACTCACCTCCGATTCGTTGCTTGTCGAGCTCGCCCGCAAAGCCAGCCAGACCGCGTAGAACCTCTCCCTTAACCCGTAACGTCTAGGGTCTTCAGATGCCTCCTTCCGAAGCGTCGCACGCATCCCTGTGGGTCGAGACGACGCCGACGACGGATTTCCCACCGCTCGTTCCGGACATCGAGGTCGACGTCGTCGTCATCGGGGCCGGAATCACGGGTCTCACGACGGCCCTCCTTCTGAAGCGAGCTGGAAGATCGGTCGCGGTGGTCGACGCCGCGCGCGTGTCCGAGGGCGTCACCGGTTACACGACGGCGAAAGTGACATCTCAGCACGGGCTCATCTATCGGGACCTCGTCTCGCGCTTCGGGGAAGAGGGCGCCCGTATCTACGGGCAGTCGAACGAAGCAGCGAAGGAGTGGATGGCCGACCTGATCGAACGGGAACACATCGACTGCGACTTCGAACGCGCTGCCAACTATGTCTACACGGATAAGGACGAGGAGCTCGACAAGATCGAGTCCGAAGCGAACGCTGCCAAGACTCTCGGTCTTCCGGCGACTTTCGTGAGAGATCTCCCCTTGCCGTATCCGGCGAAAGCAGCGGTCAGGTTCGAGGACCAAGCCCAGTTCCACCCGCGCAAGTACATGCTGCACATCGCCCGGCTGGTCGACGGGGACGGTTCCTTCGTTTTCGAGAACACCCGTTGCACGGGCGTTAACGAAGGCGAGCCCTGCACCGTCGCGACGGAAAGAGGCGAGATCAGGGCTAAGGATGTCGTGTGCGCATCGCACTACCCGTTCCTCGACCGTGGGCTCTTCTTCGCAAAGCTCGCGCCCTACCGGTCGTACATCGTGGCGGCGGACGTTCCCCTCGGGGATCAGCTCAAGGACATGTACATCAGCACGGGCTCGCCGACGCGCTCGCTCCGCAGTGCAGCCGAGAATGGCAAGCGTCTGCTATTGATCGGGGGCGAGGGCCATAAGGTCGGACAGGAACTCGACACAGAGGCCTGTTACAGGCGTCTGGAAGAGTGGGGCCGCGCACATTTCGAGGTTCGTTCGTTTCGATATCGATGGTCAAGCCAGGACAACGTGACGATAGACAAGGTGCCTTTCATTGGCCGCCTGCGCCGCACGTCGGGTCACACTTTCGTCGCGACCGGGTACGGCAAATGGGGGATGACGAACGGAACGGTAGCCGCGATGATCATCTCCGATCACATCCTCGGTCTCGAGAACCCGTGGGCGTCTTTGTATGACGCGCACCGGATCAATCCACTGGCCCAGGCTAAGGAGTTCATCTCCGAAAACGTGAACGTCGCGCAGCGATTCATCGGCGACCGTATCGATCATCCACAGATGACGGAAGTCCACAAGGTGTTGCCGGGTGAAGGTGCCATAGTGCAAGAGAACGGGAGACGCGCCGCGGCGTATCGCGACGAGGCCGGTGCGTTACGAACGTTCTCCCATGTCTGCACGCACCTCGGTTGCTACGTGCGGTGGAACCCGGCGGAGAAGAGTTTCGACTGCCCGTGTCATGGGTCGCGCTTCGATACCGAGGGCCGCGTGATCCAAGGTCCTGCAGTGAAGGATCTACCCCCGCGCAAGTTAGGTAGCTGAAGCCTCGTCCTCGGAAGGGTCGGGGGCCGGACCGGGTGCGGGGCCGGGACGCGGCTCGGGGAATGGTTCGGGAGAGTCTTCTTGCGTCTTCTCTTCGTCGGGAACGTCGTCGCCCGGCTCTGGTCGAACCACCATCTGTCTCTCCTTTCGAAGGCTCGAGTTGGGCATCCCCACATGGCCGGCGGGGCAAACCCCGGCTGCCGCCGACGAGCTCGCGGTCCCTATACTTTGGGTCAAGGAGTGCACCTGAGGGGAGCTCGGAGGGACCGGGCTGAGAGGCGAGCTTTGGTGCTCGCGACCCTTCGACCCGCCGGGTAATGCCGGCGCCGGGAGGATCCCATGGCCGCAAACCGCGACGTTGCCATCATCGGCGGCGGCGTCATCGGTGCCGCCATCGGGTGGGAGTGCGTTCGCCGGGGACTCTCCGTGACGTTGATCGATGAAGAACCCGGCGAGGGGGCATCGTCGGTCGCCGCCGGGATGCTCGCTCCCGTGACCGAACTCCACTACGGCGAGAACGACCTGCTCGCGTTCAATCTGAGGTCAGCGTCCTTGTTTCCCGAGTGGGTCGATGAGCTCGAGGAAGCAACAGGATCGGACGTCGGCTTCAGGCGGACGGGGACGATCATGGTTGCACGGGACGCGGACGAACACGCCTCGCTGCAACGCGTCTGGCAGCACCAAACCTCTCTCGATCTGAAGGCCGAAAGGTTACGAGGATCGGAAACGATCAGTTTGGAGCCGGGCCTGTCGACGCGCATCCGCAGCGGCGTACTCGTCCCCGACGATCACCAGGTCGACCCGGACGCGCTAACCAGAGCTTTGCTGCGGGCGTGCTCCGATAGGGGAGTCTCGTTCGTTGCGAACAAGGTGACAAGTTTGTCGGTCGAGGAGAACGCCGTGGTCGGGCTTCAGTTGAACGGTGGCGAGAAGCTTGCGTGTCGCCGGGTTGTGATCGCAGCGGGATGTCGTTCGGGTGAGATCGGCGGCCTGCCGAACGGGGTGGTCATTCCGGTCCGCCCGGTCAAGGGCCAGTTGGTCGAGCTGCGATCCCCGTCGGGAACGCCGATCATCGAGAGGAACGTCCGCGGCGCCGATGTTTATCTCGTGCCGCGGCGGGATGGTCGGTTGGTGGTCGGCGCGACCGTAGAGGAACTCGGTTTCGACACAACTGTCACCGCTGGGGCCGTTCTCGAACTGCTTCGTGACGCGTACGAACTGGTGCCGGGCGTCGCGGAACTCGAGGTGACGCGACTCAGGGCGGGGTTGCGTCCCGGCACCCCCGACAACGCTCCGCTCATCGGTCCCTTGGGCGTCGACGGCGCATTCCTAGCGACGGGTCATTTCCGTAACGGCGTTCTTTTGGCTCCCGCTACCGCGTTGGCAGTTGCCGAGATGCTGGCGGAGGGCGACGCTGAGGACGTAAGCGCGTTCGACCCGAGACGATTCGACGGCACATCCCATCCGGCCGCATGAACATCACGCTGAACGGACAAGCCGAAACCGTGACGGACGGAGTGACGGTGGCATCGATCGTCGAGTCGCTTCACAGCGGAGACGCGTCGCTGGGAATCGCAGTCGCGCTCAACGGTGAGGTAGTGCCGAAACAGCGATGGAGCGCGACCTCCCCTTCGGAGGGCGATCACATCGAGATCCTCAGGGCGATAGGAGGAGGCGCGTGGTGACGGACCCTCTCGTTATCGCCGGCCGGGAATTCGGCTCCCGCTTGATCATGGGGACCGGTGGAGCGTCGAGCCTCAAGTCCCTCGAGGAAGCGATCGTTGCCTCGGGGGCCGAGCTGGCAACCGTCGCGCTGCGCCGGGTCGATCCACGATCGAAAGGCTCGATCGTCGACGTGCTCCAACGGGCCAACTGCATGCTGTTGCCGAACACGGCCGGTTGCTACACCGCGCACGATGCGATCTTGACGGCGAAACTGGCGCGCGACGCGTTCGAGACCGACTGGATCAAGCTCGAAGTCATCGGAGACGACAAGACGCTATTCCCGGATCCGACCGGCCTTTTGGAGGCAGCCGAGAAGCTCGTCGATGACGACTTCATCGTCCTCGCTTATACGAACGATGACCCCATCTTGGCGACGCGTTTGGAATCGCTGGGTTGCGCTGCGGTGATGCCCCTCGGTTCTCCGATCGGGAGCGGCATGGGCATACGGAACCCCTACAACCTGCGCATCATCCGCGAACGAGCGAAGGTGCCCATCGTTCTCGACGCCGGCATCGGCACGGCATCGGACGCTGCGCTTGCGATGGAGCTTGGCTGCGATGCGGTACTCGTAGCAAGTGCGGTAACGCGTGCGGAGGAGCCGGC
>JAXDJP010000190.1:0-5678 GCA_034665645.1 Actinomycetota bacterium
GAACTTCCGGGATTGAGCAGCCCCCCGCCGGAGAAGGCACCCAATCCGCCGCCGACGTTGAACGGAAGAGAGAACGTCTTGATGCCCGACGGCTGTGGGATGACGAGGAACAAGATGCCGGCCGCCAGCAACGTCGCCAGAGCGGCCCTTCCGGTCTCCCGCAACGACATCGCAAGCTGCGAGGAGCCCTCTCCCCGTCCGGAGCGCAGACGTGCGACGGCGCCCTCTTCCACTTCGGAGCGATGGATCAACGTGAAAGCAGCGGTTGCGAAGCCGAAGTAGGTCAGCAACATCAATCCGAACCGAAGGTCCTGCGAGACCGAGCCGGCAACGGCCATAAGAGTGAGTGACGAGCCCAACGAGAAGTTGAGGTCGCGCCGCTGCGGGAGGTCGAAGCCGTGCACGACCTGGATCCACAAGAACAGGTCGGCGAGCGGGAAACGGACCTCGTCCAGTGTTGCGATCCCCGAGAGTTGCCCCAAGAAGCGGATCAAAGCGACGAGCGCGGCGAGCGTCAGAGCGAGTTTGATGTGCCAGTTGTCCTTCGCTCTTCGGCGCCACGACACCCAGTACGCGAGGGGCAGAAGAACCGTGAGCAACGCCGCCGCGGCCAGACCGATCGCTCCCTCGAGAGCGAGCGCGGCCATCCCCGTCATGACTGCTCCCAGCACTGCGACGCGTAAGGCGATCGAATCCTCGGGATGCTTCGTCGCATTGGCGCGACGAACCATCTCTCTTAACGCTGAAGACACGTCCGAAGGTCCTCTCCCTTGCGCAGGACGCGCGTGCGGTAACGCTCGTAGCGGAAGCGGGTGACTCCCGGGGCCGCAGGATCGGGTTTCTTCCCGACCCATGACGGGGCGTCGGCCAGCACCAGCGCGGCGCGCGCTCCGGCAGTCTGGATCTGAGCGATCGCGTCGGGAACCTCGGGGGCCGGGCCTCCCGAACTCGTCACGAGCAGGACGACGGTCCCCCGCTTACCGGCTCCTCCCGTGGCGGCAGCGACGAGGGGGCCGAGGGGCTCGGCCGACGGAGTCGCCTCGGCGAGCCAGCGGAGCATCCCGTCCCGGCTCGGGCGCACCAAGCGGCGGACCCCTTCTGAACCATTCATCACTATCTCTATCGGATGTCCGGTGGCCAAAGCGTAATTTCCGATCGAAGCGGCGGCCGAGACGAGCACTTCGAAGGCCGAATCCGGTGGCTCTCCCGCGTCGACTCCGGCGAGCACGAGGGCGACCTTTGTCTGGACGTGCTCCTGGTACTCCCTCACCACGAGCGACCCAGCTCGGGCGGACGAGCGCCAGTGCACGAAACGCTGGGGATCACCCGGCCGGTAGGGCCTGACTCCGAGGTACTCCTCCCCGGCCCCCGTTCGCGCGCGCTCGTGAAGGACGTCGTTCGGAGATGAGGCCGGCTCAAGGATCGGGAATGAGGACAACTCCACCCAGCGCGGGACCACCAACATCTTCGATGGGACTTGGACGACGCGCCGAGCCCGCACGAAACCAAAGGGCGACCCCGCCTCCAGTTGGACCTCGCCTCCTTCGAAGACCCCGCGGCGTGGCGCGATGGTCGTCAACGATGCGGTCGACGTCGCGCCGGGCGGCGTGCGCTCGCATACGTACGCCGAAGGTTGCAATCCCGGAAAGCGATCCTCGACTCGCGTCAACGGCAAGGTTCGGTTCCCGGTGTTCGTCACGGTCAGTTTCACGCGGGCCTCGTGTCCGGCGATGGCGAGCGGCGGCGTCGACCGCTTCACCTCGTAGGAGGCCAGGCGCTGGGGTATCAGGAAAGAGCCGCCCAGCAAACCCGCGACCCCGGCGGCCAACACGAACAGCCAGCCCGCCTGCGCGGTGGAACCGGCGATAACCAGGAGGACGACGACGCCCAGTACGACGAAGCTCTTCTTGCCCGGCCGCTTCACCCCGTGGAAGGAGCGACCGGGACCGAAGTCGCCGCCACGACCTCCTCTACGAGCTCGCCCATCCGCGACCTCTCGACGCGCAGGCCTGCCACCGGAACGATCCGGTGAGCAAGTGCCGGAACGGCGAGTGCCTTGATGTCGTCCGGGACGACGTAATCCCGGCCGGCCAGCAGAGCGCGGGCTTGCGCGCACCTCACGAGGCTGATCGACGCACGCGGACTGGCGCCGAGCTCAAGATCGGGATGGAGTCGCGTGGCTCGACAGATCTCAAGCGCGTAAGCGAGAACGGGTTCGGCCACGTGGGTGTTCTGAGTGGCAGCGCGGATCCCCCTTATGTCTTCCGGAGCAACCACGGGTCCGAGGTTCTCGATCGGCTGCGATTCGATCTGCGCCCGGACGACCTCTTGCTCCGTTTCAGCATCGAGATAGCCCATCTCCATGGCGATCGCGAAACGATCGAGTTGCCCCTCGGGCAGTGGGTAGGTGCCGTGATGCTCGATGGGGTTCTGGGTGGCCACGACGAACATCGGATCGGGAAGCGCGTGCCGGATTCCGTCGACCGTCACCGCGTTCTCGTCCATCGCCTCTAGCAAAGCGGACTGGGTGCGAGGGGTCGTGCGATTGATCTCGTCCACGAGGACGACGTTGGCGAAGATGGGGCCGGGCATGAACTCGAATTCGTGTGTCCCCTGGTTGTAGATCGCGGTCCCGGTTACGTCCGAGGGGAGCAAGTCGGGCGTCGCTTGGATCCTCTTGAACGAACCGTGGATCGACCGGGCGAAGGTGCGGCCCAGCATGGTCTTCCCGACGCCCGGAACGTCCTCGACGAGAACGTGACCGCCGGCGAACAACGCCGTCGCGGCCGCCTCGACCGAGCGTCGCTTGCCTTTGATAACGCGCTCGACGTTTTCGACCAGAGAGCGCGCCGCCTTCTGGGCCTCACCGCGATCCATCTATCTGTGTCCCAGGTCGAATGGAGCCTTCTGGACGAGCTTCACGTTGCGGTCCTTCTTAACCCGGCCCCCAGCTGCGCAGTCGGCCTGGCCGGTACGAACGCACGCGTCGTAATACGCCTCGACGCGCGAGATCGATGCAAGGTAGTCGGGAGTCGACTCAGTTGCGACGTTGGGATCTGGAGCCGCACCGTGATCAACCACGGTCCCATAGATGAAGATCGTGTCCGCGGCCTTGCGGGTCTTGCCGGGTTTCCACGCGATCTCGATGACGCGCGATTGCTGAGGCCAGTCGATGTGGGCTGCTGTGTTCAGTTCCCAGAACCCCTCGGCCGGGTCCTCGCCCTGGGGGGCCGGGAAGCGCCGAACCCGGTTGTTGTGCTCGTGGCCGTTGACCCACGCGATGACGTTCGGGAATCTAAGGAGAAGGTCGTGCAGTCCCTCGTTCGGCGCGCACTCGGGGGCATCATTGGCCTCGAAGCAGTGATACGGCTCTGCTTCTGGGTTCCCGCCCGGATTGTTCAGCGTCAAGGACGAGTGGTGCGAGAAGAGCACGATCAGCTTGTCGGCCGCTTTCTTGTTCGTCACCTTCTCGCCGGCGTCGTCGAGGTAGTGACGCGAGTTCGCCTGCAGCTTCTCGACGAGCCAGTTCCACTGCGCGTCGTTGATGTTCCCGTCGGGGGCCCCGTTGTACGAGATCGTGTCGAGGGAGATACCGACGATCTTCTTCGCCACGGGGAACGCGTAGTACCCCGCGCGATCGCCGGCGTGCACGGGGTCCTGGGGAGAGCGGCCCAGCCCGTGTCCGACAGGCGTGCCGGTGGTGTTGAAGTACCCGTCGATGATCTCTTGGTGCGTCATGAAGTGGCGGTCGGCGTCCGCCGGAACGGCGCGGCCGTCCGTTGCGAGGGCCGACGTCAATGCGTCGAAGGTCGCCTGCCCATCGTTTGGATCGTCGGGACAGTTCTCGTTCGCCTCTAACGAGCGGAAGGGCTTCATCCCACCCACGGCTATCGAGTTGAAAGCGTCGTTCTTGGGAGCGTTGCCCTGCACCAACCCGTCGTGGTTCCCCAACACGGCGAACCAAGGCAACCCCGCGCCCACCGAGTTGAAGGGCTTCTGCGCGAGGTTCAACAGGTCATCGCTGAGGGCCGGCGCGTACTGCTCGCGTGTGTAGCCGTCGTATGTCTTCGCTCCAGAGTTCGGCTCTACGACATCGCCATCGAGCAACTCGATGAACCACCGTTCCTCATTCAGCTGGTTGTTGTCGATGTTGTCCCCCGTCGAGATAACGAACTTCATGGGAACGCCCGTTGCAGGACCTCGCTTGATCTTGCCGAGTTGCTCCAGCATCGAGTTGCCGACCTGCGTGGACATCGATTCGTGCACCCGATAGGCGGCGGAGAAGGGGCTCTCGCACTGATCGAGGAACTCGACGCGGCCCGGCGACTCCTCGTCCACGATGTGAACGTCGCTGATGTGTTTGAACCCAACGAGGGGGCGGCCTCTTCCACCCGTGTGACCCCACCGCAGGTCGCGGACGTATCTCTTCTCGCCCGGCCCGTACTTGAGGTCCTTTTCCTTCTCGTTAACGATCGTGCGCTCGAGCGTCGTGAACCTCGCCGTGCCCTTGCGGGCGGAAACCGGCGATGGAGCTCCCAAAGAGGTGGCTCCCGTCGCGGCGCCGACCATCGCAACCATCGCAAGCGGGGCAACCATTCGGCTGAAACGCATGTTTCCATCCCCTCTCGGCCGGGCAATCCCTTGGAGTCACCGATATTCGTCTATGGCCATAAATAGTGTCATGGAGACGGAGCCAAGGAGGCCCAATGAACGCGATAACGCTATTGAAGGACGACCACAAGAAGATGAAGAAGCTTTTGAACGAGGTCGACGACACCACCGAGCGAGCCGTCAAAACCCGTGAGGAGCTCTTCGGGAAGATCAAGAAAGAGTTGACCGTCCACGAGATCATCGAAGAGGAGATCTTCTACCCGGCCCTCAAGGAGCATCCGAAGGCTAAAGACATCGTCCTCGAGGGGTACGAGGAGCACCACGTCGTTGACACGATCATGGGCGAGATCTCCGGTCTCTCTTACGACGATGAGAAGTGGACGGCGAAGTTCTCGGTCATGAAGGAGAACATCGAGCACCACATCGAAGAAGAAGAGGGCGAGATGTTCGAAACCGCCAACAAGGTCTTCGAGGATGACGAGCTGCAGGAACTCGGGCGGCGCATGGAGGAACGGAAGAAGTCGGCCGAAGCCTCTCTCTAAGAACTAACGGCGGCGCGGGTCATCTCTTCGAGGGCCCGCGTCGCTTCGTCCCACTCCCCCTCCAGGCGCTCCGCCTTCTTCTTCCAGCCCTCGTACTCCTTCACGAGTGACGGGATGTCGGCGCCCGTTTCGTAGACGCTCGGGTCGCCGAGTACGGCCGAGATGCGATCCGTCTCCTCGGTCGCTCTGTCCAGGCGTTCCTCGATCTTGGCGATCTTGTCGCGCAGATCCTTGGTGCGAGCGCGCTCCATGGCCTCTTGACGACGTCTCTCCTTCGCCGTCGGCCCCGCAGGCTTCTCCTTCACGGTCGGTGCGTCGGGCAACTCCCTGCGCTCGAGGTAGTAGTCGTAGTCACCATCGAACTCCGTGACGCGCCCGGCAACGACCTCGACGATCCGATCGGCAACCGACCTGATGAGGTGCCGGTCGTGCGTGATCAGGACCAGAGCACCTTGGTAGTCGGCCAGCGCGTCCTCGAGCACGTCGCGGCTGGGGATGTCGAGGTGGTTCGTCGGCTCGTCGAGG
>JAXDJP010000191.1:0-4159 GCA_034665645.1 Actinomycetota bacterium
ACGCCTTGGGACGTGCGGTCGCCGGCAAGACCGGGACCGGTCAGGAGTATCGCGACGCATGGTTCGTCGGTTACACCCCACAACGCGTCACGTCTGTGTGGATGGGATATCCCGAGGGCCAGATCGAGATGAAACCGTCCTGTGTGGGCGCCACGTCGGCGTGCAAAGTGACTCGGACTCTCACATCCGGAGGAGTGACCGGCGGGTCGTTCCCCGCGAGGATCTGGAACTGGTTCATGGTGCGCGCGATGGCCAATTTGCCCGTCATGGACTTCGTACAACCCGACGTCGATCTGGTCACGGTCACCATCGACACGCGAAGCGGATGTCTTGCGACGAGGTTCACTCCCGAGGAGTTCCGCGGCGAAGGCGTCTATACCGCCGGCACCGAGCCCAAGCCGTGCAAGCCGCCGAAGGAGCTGGCGACGGTGCCGAATGTCGTCGGCTTCTCCTCGGTTCCCGATGCAGTTCGGCTTCTCATCGACGCGGGCTTCGACGTCGAGCAGGTTGAAGAGCAGAACTTGACCTATCCGCCGGGAGTCGTGATCGCGCAGTCACCGGGCGGCGGCCAGAAGGCGCTCCAAGGCTCGACCGTCACGGTCACGATCTCGACCCGTCACGCGACGGGAGATGAGGGCACCAACACGACCGACGAGAACTCGGCGACGGTTCCGTCGGTGCTCGGCCTCACCCGCGCCGAAGCGGAAGCGAACCTACGGAGCGCCGGGTTCGATCCACGGACCGTCACCCAGGCGGAGTCCTCTCCGGGTCAGGCGAAGAAGAGGGCCGGGCGCGTGTGGAAGCAGGACCCCGGATCCGGATCGACGGCCCCACGCGGCTCGGTCGTAACGATCTACGTCAACCCCTGAACCGTCGCGAGAGATCATCCACGACGGTCACGGAGGACGTAACCCTGGTGGAAGAGAACGCGGCTAAGAACGAATGGTCAGCGCGGTCGCGATGCGTGCGGGTGGCCGGGAACGACGAAACGCCAAGGGATGTCGTCCCCTCGCCCTTTCGAGAGACCGATCCGAAGCGTCTCGGACGCGCTCTCACGTAGGGCATCGGTATCGCCGTCTTCGGCGCACCAGAACGATCCGCCTCGAAGCAGAGAGTCGCCGTTGTGTTCCGGACCGATCCCCATCGCCTGCGTCAACCGCGCAGGTCCCGACGCGAGCAACCGGTCCTTGTCGATGCGCGGGCGCCGGAACCTCATCAGGTCGATGCCTTCGACCGGCTCGCCGGCTCGCAGCAACACCGCCTCACAACGACCGGCCGGCGCACAAACGATGTTGGCGCACCAGTGCATGCCGTAGGTGAAATACACGTAGAGCCGCCCGGGTGGTCCGTACATGACCTCGGTGCGCGGCGTCACGCCGCGGTAACCATGGGAGCCGGGATCGAGTGGCCCCCGGTATGCCTCCGTCTCGACGAGCCTTGCGGCAGTGCGGCCTTCTGGGTCTTCGTGAACGAAAACGCAACCGATCAGCGCACGGGCCACCGTGAGCGCGTCTTGCTCGAAGAATCTCTTCGTAAGTCGCTTCGTTGCCAAGGCGTTCGTTAGATGAGGATCAGCCGAGCAGCCACATCAAAAGAGCCTTCTGCGCGTGGAGCCGATTCTCGGCCTGATCCCACACGACCGAGTGGGGGCCGTCGATCGCGTCGGCGCTGATCTCCTGCCCCCGATGCGCGGGCAAGCAATGCATGACAAGAACTTCGTCCGCGGCCCTGTCGATGAGTTCGTAATTCACTTGGAAGTCGGCGAAGGCGCTCTCCTTTTTGGCTTGTTCGGCCTCCTGCCCCATGCTCGTCCACACGTCCGTGTAGAGGACGTCGGCACCCTCCGCAGCCTTCAAAGGATCCGACAACACCTCTACCGACCCACCTGTGTCGGCACCGATCTCGTGGCAGCGATCGACCACCTGCGGGAACGGTTCGAACCCGGGAGGGCAGGCGATGCGTACCTCCATGCCCAGCTTGGCCCCCCCGAACATCAGCGAGTGGGCAACGTTGTTCCCGTCCCCCACGTACGTGAGGACGCAGCCCTCCGCGCTCCCCCGTTTCTCGACGATCGTTTGCATGTCGGCGAGACACTGACATGGGTGCGAGAAATCCGAGAGTGCATTGACGACGGGCACCGGGCACGCATCGGCCAGACGCTCCAGGCGATCTTGGCCGAACGTCCTGATCACAACCGCGTCGACGTAACGACCGAGGACGCGTCCGGTGTCTTCGATCGTTTCCCCCCGGCCAAGCTGAAGCTCGTCACCGCGCAACACGACCGCATGGCCGCCCATGGACGTGACCGCAACCTCGAACGAGATCCGGGTGCGAGTGGAAGGCTTCTCGAAGACCAGAGCGACTTGCTTCCCTGCGAGAGCGCTGCGTACCGAAGCGGGATCCGATTTGATGCGCGTTCCCTCCGCGACCAAGCCGGCCAACTCCACGGGTTCGAGATCGTCTATCGAAAGGAGATCTCTCGCAGGCATCTTCACGCTCTCAGCTCCGCGCCGGCTCGCTCGCGCAGGACCAGCACGATGCGATCTCGGACCTCGAGTGCCTCCTCATCGGTAAGCGAGCGATCCGGGTAGCGCAGTTCGAGTGCATAGGCAAGACTCTTCTTGCCTGCGGGGATCTGCTCTCCGGAGTAGAGGTCGAACAAACGGACCGACGCGACCTCAGGGGCTCCCGCTTTTCGGATCAGCTCTTCGATGCGCGCCGCCGCAACTCCCTCGTCCACCACGAGCGCTAGATCGATGTAATTCGCCGGATACCTCGGGATGTCCTCGGTCTGGATGCGATCGCCGATCGCGGCGAACACGGGCGCTAGAGCGATCTCGGCGAGGATCGTTCCCTCGGGGACGCCGAAGCGTTCGCACACGTCCGGATGCACCTCGCCCAGAACCCCGGCTATCGAATGGCCGATCGTGAGGGCGGCACCGCGAGTTGGGTGGAAGGGCATCCCCCCCACCGCCTGGGCGAGAGGTTGCGGCGCCCCCAGGGACACGAAAGCAGCCTCCAGCACACCCTTCGCAGAGAAAAAGTCCCACGGAGTGGCATCCCAGCTCCAGCCCGCAAGAGTGCGTGAACCGGCGAATACCGCGGCGAACACGGATCCTTCGCGAGGAAGCTGTTCGTCTGAAGGTTCGTAAACGCGGGCCACCTCGAAAAGCGCTACATCTGTTTGGCGACGTGCCACGTTGTGCGCGCAAGCACGGAGGAGGGCCGGCATCAGCGTCGTTCTCAGCGCGGTCTCGGTATCGATCATCGGATTCTCGATCTCCACCAATCGACGTGCCGGATGATCGTCACTGAGACCCAATCTGTCTAAGTCTTGTTGATCGATGAACGCGCTGGTCCACACCTCGTGGAGTCCCAAGCCGGCCAAGGCGCGGCGGATG
Organism: Actinomycetota bacterium; assembly: GCA_034665645.1. GTDB lineage: Bacteria > Actinomycetota > CADDZG01 > CADDZG01 > WHSQ01 > JAUJNU01. The sequence goes on from JAXDJP010000191.1 coordinate 3,402, forward strand.
GTTCTCTCGGCTTTGCCGCGCTCATCGAGGCCGCCGGCAGGGCCCGATGGAACGGTGGCCGGAAGTCGATCGAATCCGGCGAGGCGCGCGACCTCCTCGATGAGGTCGACCTCCCGCACGAGATCGGGCCTGAACGGCGGAACCTCTACCTCGAGTCGCTGCGTCCTCTCGGTCACCTTTATTCCTATCGACCTGAGGTGTTTCGCTTGATCGTCCAGCGGGATATCGAAACCCAAGAGCCTCGACGTACGGCCCGGCCGCAGCGTTATCTGACCGCGCGGTTGGGGATCTGGATAGACGTCGGGCTCCCGGCGAGACACGCTCGCCCCTGCGGTCTCTGCGATGAATCGCGCCGCGCGGGCGGCCGCATAGGGGATCGCGTCGGGATTCGAACCGCGTTCGAATCGAGCAGACGCCTCCGTTCGCAGACCGTGTCTCCGGCTGGAGAACGCGACCGACACCTTGTCGAACGCCGCCGCCTCGAGCATGATCCTCGTCGTCGACGGCACGACCTCCGAATCCTCGCCCCCCATGATGCCGGCGAGGGCCAGCGGCTTGGACGGATCAGCGATCAAGAGGTCGGTTGTGTCTAGAGCGCGCGACACGCCGTCTAACGTCTTTATTACTTCGTCTTCCCGCGCTCGCCGCACCACGATCGACTGCTCGGCCACGAGGTCGGCATCGAATGCGTGGAGCGGCTGTCCCGTTTCCAACATCACGTAGTTCGTTGCGTCGACGACGTTCGAGATGGGCCGTAC
>JAXDJP010000192.1:0-4569 GCA_034665645.1 Actinomycetota bacterium
GAAAGAGACCCTGCACGTCCCGGCCGGCAGTCGATTGATCGGGGTCGCAGGAACGGTCACCCAACTTGCGACGCTCAAGATCGGCTTGCCCCTCTACGATCCCGACGTAACGCACCACGTCGTTTTGTCGCACGGAGATGTCAGGAACCTGTCTCGGCGTCTCCGGTCACTTACCTACGAGCAGCGCAAACGCATCAAGGGCCTGGACCCCGGTCGCGCCGACGTGATCCTGGCGGGGGCCGAGATCCTCTTGTGCGTGATGGAGACCTTCGACCTTCCCGAGATGCTCGTGTCCGAGAAGGACATCCTCGACGGCCTCGTGATCCAACTATTGGCATCCGAGTGAACCCCCTGTCCAGCGCAGCTGCTGAGGATTAACTTCTTCTTGGCGGTCCGAACGGACGCCCTGGCCTAGGGAAGGGGCACTGAGGTGCGGAATAGATTCGTGGTTTTGGGAGGGATCGCAGCGGCTTTGAGCGTGGCGGTCATCGGGATGTTGATCATCCCCGCTCAATCGCAGTCCGGGGGGACCGAAACGATCCGGCTGTGCTCCAAGGAAGGACCGGGTTTCGGGTACGACAAGGACGTCGACGTCGACGGCGACGGTCATTTCTCTGCCGGCGACTCCAACCTGTTTACGGACAAGCTTTGGAACCGCGATACCGAAGAGGGCTACGGGCACGACGTGGGCAAGATCAGCTTCATCAAGCTCGAAGACCGCACGGCGACGGCGATCATCGACGTAACCGCGGTGCTGCCGAATGGGAAGCTGAGCGTCTACGGCGCCATTAACTTCGGGGACCCATCCGATCCATCGCGGATCGCCGTGGTCGGAGGTACCGGCCACTTCAACAACGCAACGGGCGGCCTCACCTTCCACGATGGACGCTGTCTGGGACACAAGGGCACGGTCATCAGGGCCGAAGTCACCCTCTAGCATCCGCAGGCTTTAGTGAAGGGGCGGGCCGCGGCCCGCCCCTTCTTCATCAAGGTAGCCTCATCGACGATGAGCGACTTCGTGTGGGAACCCCCTTCTTCGTACATCGAATCCGCGAACGTGACGCGCTTGATGAAGCGTCACGGGATCTCGGATTACCGCGAACTCGTACGTCGCTCCCAGGAAGACATCGAATGGTTCTGGGATGCCGTCGTCGAGGACCTCGGCATCGACTTCTTCGTTCCTTACGACCAGGTGCTCGACGCGTCTGAAGGCTTCCAATGGCCCAAGTGGTTCCGGGGGGGCCGCGTGAACCTCACGTTCAACTGCGTAGACCGGCACGCGCACAACTCGGAGCGTGCGGGGACCGACGCCATCGTCTGGGAAGGCGAAGACGGCGCCGTCCGAAGGTTCACGTACGCGGCTCTCGAAGCCGAGGTGAATCGCGTAGCGAATGGATTAGAGGAACTCGGGATCGTCGAGGGCGACACGATCGGCGTTTACATGCCGATGGTGCCGGAGGCCGTGATCGCCGCCTACGCGTGCGCCAAGATCGGCGCGATCTACTTGCCTATCTTCTCGGGGTTCGGCGCTCCGGCCGTCTCCACGCGGCTCAACGACGCGGCGGTAAAGCTGCTTTTCACCGCCGACGGTTTCTACCGTCGCGGGACGCGCGTTCCGATGAAGGCGGTCGCGGATGAAGCGGTTGCCGACTCGCCGACGGTCGCGCACGTCATCGTGTTCCACCGGTTCCACGAAGGGGATGGATTAGGCGGCGACGCCGAAGGGTTCCACATGGGCCCTCGCGACACTTCCTGGGGTACCGCGTTCGAGGGGCAAAGCACCGACAGGCGGCCGCTCGAGCTCGACCCAGAGGCTCCTCTCATGATCGCCTACACCTCCGGAACCACCGGTAAGCCGAAGGGGAGCGTGCACGTGCACGGCGGTTTCCTGGTGAAGATCGCCGAGGAGGCCGCGTACCAAACCGACGTCCGTCATGGCGACGTCCTTTATTGGGTTACCGACATGGGCTGGATCATGGGTCCCTGGGAGATGGTTGGGACTCACGTTGCCGGAGCAACTGTGTTCATGTACGAAGGCGCTCCGAACTTCCCGAACGAAGACCGTCTATGGGAGATGTGCGCGCGACACGGGGTAACGATCCTCGGGATATCCCCGACGCTGGTGCGCGCTCTCATGCCCGCCGGTGAAGAGGCGGTGCGGCGTCACGATCTGTCGAAGCTCCGTATCCTCGGTTCGACGGGTGAGGCGTGGAATCCCGAGCCGTATCGATGGTTCGCCGAGGTCGTCGGTGGATCTCGCTGTCCGGTGATCAACATCTCCGGAGGCACCGAGGTCGGTGCATGTTTCCTCGGCCCCGCCCCCGTGATACCGACGAAGTCCTGTTCGCTTGGGATGCCGGCCCTCGGCATGGCGATGGAGGTTCGCAACTCCGAAGGAGAGCCGTGCGCGCCGGGGGAGGTCGGCGAACTCGTTTGCACGAAGCCGTGGCCCGCGCAAACTCGCGGCTTCTGGGGCGCACCGGAACGTTATCTAGCTGCGTATTGGTCGCGCTGGCCGGACACGTGGGTTCACGGCGATTGGGCGTCCGTCGATGAAGACGGCTACTGGTTCCTTCACGGACGTTCTGACGACACTCTCAATATCGCCGGGAAGCGGATCGGTCCCGCGGAGTTCGAGTCTGCCGCGGTCGATCACCCCGCCGTCATGGAGTGCGCCGCGATCGGAGTCCCGGATGCAGTCAAGGGTGAGGCGGTGTGGTGCTTCTGCATCTTGCACCCGGGTGCCGAGCCCTCGGACGAACTAGTGATCGAGATAAAAAAGACGATCACCGATGAGCTGGGCAAGGCATTCAAACCCGCGCAGATCAAGTTCGTCGACCAACTTCCCAAGACGCGATCGGCCAAGATCCTGAGGCGCGCCATCAGGGCGCGCGTGCTGGGCGAGGATCCCGGCGATCTCTCGTCGCTCGAGAACCCGGCGGCGCTCGAGTCGATCGCCAAGAGCCTCGCGTGACGACGTTCTTCTTCGTTCGACACGGAGTCACCTCGCATACCGGCCACAAGCTTTCGGGGTGGATGCCGGGGATCCACTTGAACGACGATGGCAGGGCCCAGGCCGACGCCGCGGCGGAGCAACTCGCGAACGTGTCGTTCAAGGCGATCTATTCGAGTCCGATCGAGCGCTGTTTCGAGACCGCGGAGATCATCGCGGCCCGCCACAAGGTGAACATCGAGACGGACGAGGCGCTCGGTGAGGTGGAATACGGCCGCTGGACGGATCGCTCGCTCAAGTCCCTCATGCGCACGAAGCTGTGGACAACCGTGCAACGGTGGCCCGCTGGGATGCGCTTCCCCGAGGGCGAAACGCTGCGCGCCGTTCAGGCCCGCGCCGTCGATGCCGTCGAGGAGATACGCGACGAACGACCCAAGGGAAGCGTTTGCTGCGTATCGCACGGGGATGTGATCAAGCTCGTGATGGCGCATTACCTCGGGGTGCACATCGACCTTTACCAACGCATCATCATCGGCCCAGCATCGATATCTGTAATCGCGCTTTCGGAGTACGGTCCTCACATACTCGCGATGAATTCCATGCCGTCGCGCACGGATGGAGCGAAAGCGCGAGCGAGTCTTCCCGGGGAGCCTGCATGAGTGAGATAGAAGTGACGCCGGAGATCTTCGTTGCCGATTACGTCGGTCAACCGGGCCACCGCGTGTTCTTCCTACAAGCAACTTCTAGCGGCGAGACGTTCACGTTCGGCCTCGAGAAACAGCAGGTCCAGCTCCTCGCCGAGAAGCTGAGCGAGCTCCTGCTCATGATCGATTCCGAGGACACGATCACGGGAACCGAACCACAGCGCGACCCTGCTCTTGCGGTCGCGCAACCGGTCGAGCCCGCATGGCGCGTGGGCACGATCGCTCTCGCTTACGAAGAGCATGAGGACCAAGTCGTGGTCGTGGTGGAACCGCTGCAACCCCAAGAGGAACAAGAAACGGTCGAGAACGATGAGACCCCCGGCGTCAGGTTCCTTTTGCGACGGGACCAGGTCCGAGCGTTCATCCTCCACGCCGTCGCCGCCGCCGAAGAGGGACGTCCGCTGTGCCAACTTTGCGGGCTGCCCATGGATCCGGAAGGTCACGCATGTCCAGCGTCGAACGGGCACCGGCCTCGGGTTTGACGCCCGAAGAAACCCTGGCCCTTCTGGCCACCGGGGACATCGAGGTGCTCGGCCTTCTTCCATATTCGTCGAACTACGTCTTCCTGACCAAGGTGACGAACGATGGCGAGGAAGTGCTCGCCGTCTACAAGCCGCGCCGCGGCGAGCGCCCGCTGTGGGACTTCCCGATGGGCACCCTGGCGGCGCGCGAGGTCGCGGCGTTCCTGGTCGGCGAAGCCGGGGGCTGGAACTTCGTGCCCCCGACGGTGATGAGGATGGACGCGCCTCTCGGTTCGGGATCCTTGCAGGTCTTCGTCGAGCACGACCCCGAGCGTCATTACTTCGTGCTGATGGAAGAAGCGTCGTATCGCACGGAACTCGAACGTATGGCGGCGTTCGACATCGCGATCAACAACGCAGACCGCAAAGGGGGACACGTGCTCCAGTCGGA
>JAXDJP010000193.1:0-3201 GCA_034665645.1 Actinomycetota bacterium
GACGACCTCGCGGCGCACGCGATCGAGGCCCTCGTCCGGCGTAACGGGATACCGGTGGACGAGGTCGGCGACGTGGTCTGGGGGGCCGCCAATCAGGCGGGGGAGGACAACCGGAACGTCGCGCGCATGGCGCTCCTGTTGGCGGGTCTTCCCGTGGAGGTCCCTGGAGCGACGGTCAATCGTCTCTGCGGCTCGGGCCTCGAAGCGGTCAACAGCGGCACCCGGGAGATCTGGGCCGAGGAAGCGGAGATCGTCATCGCGGGCGGATCCGAATCGATGACGCGCGCCCCGTTCGTGATGTCGAAGTCGTCCGCACCATTCCAGAGGACGACAGAGATCCACGACACATCGATCGGGTGGCGTTTCGTCAACCCGAAGATGAAAGACCGTTACGGCGCGCACGCCATGGGGGAGACGGCCGAGATAAACGGTCGCGACTACGACATAAGTCGGCGCGAGCAAGACGAGTTCGCATTCGAGAGTCATAGGAGGGCGGTGGCCGCCCGCGACGAGGGCCGTTTCAAGGACGAGATCGCCGCGCTCACGATCCCGCAGCGAAAAGGTGACCCCGTGGTGATCGATGCCGACGAGCCCCCGCGCCCCGAGACGACCTTGGAGAAACTTGCGAAGCTGAAGCCGGCCTTCGAGGAGGGGGGAACGGTCACCGCGGGAAACTCGTCGCCCATCAACGACGGTGCGGCGGCCGTGTTGCTGGCCTCCGAGGGCGCGGTGGCCAAGAACGGATGGAAACCGCTTGCCCGCATAGTTGCGACGGCCGTCGCCGGAGTCCTTCCCGAGAAGATGGGAACCGGCCCGATCTTCGCCACGCGCAAGGTACTGGAGCGCGCCGGGCTCTCGCTGGACGACATCGACCTCGTCGAGTTGAACGAAGCCTTCGCGGCCCAGTCACTCGCTTGCATCAAAGAGTTGGGGCTCGACCAGTCGAAGGTCAACGTGAACGGCGGCGCTATCGCGCTGGGACACCCCTTGGGATGCTCGGGCGCCAGGATCCTGACGACGCTCGTACACGAGATGAACAGAAGGGAAGGGACGCGGTTCGGCCTCGCGACGATGTGTATCGGTGTGGGCCAAGGGATCGCAACCATCGTTGAGCGCGTCTGAGGTCGCCGCGGAGCTGAAACGGCTCCTCGGCGACGGCGTGGTCCTCGGCGAACGCTCCGCTTACGACGCGTATTCGACGGACTGGTCGCCTTCGGCCCTATTACGGCAACGCGCGGGGAACGACACGGGAACCCCACTGGTCGTCGTGCAGCCGGGGACCACCGAGGAAGTTGCGATCGTCCTGGAATGGGCGAACCGGTCGGGTGCTGCGGTCGTCCCCGAGGGGGGCCGTTCGGGAGTGGTTGACGGCGTGCGCGCCGAAGGCCTCGTCGTCGTTGACACATCTCGCCTCGCGTCCATCGGACCCGTCGACGAGAAGAGCCAACTGATCACCGTGGGGGCCGGAGTCACCGGTCCGGCGCTCACTCAGCATCTCGAAGGGGCCGGTTGGTTCCTCGGCCACGAGCCTCAGTCGCTGGCCATCTCCACGGTCGGTGGTTGGGTCGCGACCCGCGCTTGCGGGCAACTCTCGGCCCGGTACGGAGCGATCGAAGACCTCGTCGCGGGACTCACGGCGGTTCTGCCGGGGGGCCGGGTGGTGCGGTCGAAAGCTGTGCCACGTCGATCGGCCGGACCGGACGTCGCCGCGTTGATGCTTGGCTCCGAGGGCGCGCTCGGCGTCGTCACCGAGGTGACCCTGCGTATCACTCGACTTCCCGAGGGAAGGATCGATCGCTGCGTTCGTTTCCAACACATGAACGAGGCCGTGGCTGCGTGTCGCGCCCTCGCCCAATCTGAGCTGCGTCCCACGCTGGTGCGTCTCTACGATCCCGAAGACTCGATGATCTTCCTTCGCAATCACCCGGACGAACCACAAGGCCCGCTGCTGCTGTTGTCGTTCACGGGAGACAGCGCCGACGAACGCGCCGCGAGCGCCGTCACACTGGCCGGAGGAACCGAAGGGAACTCCGCGCTGGTGGCGCACTGGTGGGAACACCGCAACGACGCGGTTGACGAGTTCCGGCGCATCTTGTCGGGCGAGGGGGTTCTCGGCCCCCACGGGATCGTCGACACCATGGAGATCTCGGGGACGTGGACCGTGCTGCGCGATCTCTACCACTCGGTAAAGGAACGACTAGGAGAGCGAGCGGATCTCGTCGGTTGCCACATATCGCACGTTTATCCGGACGGCGCGTGTCTCTACTTCACGATGGGCTCTGTATGCGCAAACGACGCCGAGGCGGAAAAGGTTCTCGATTCGTGGTGGGACGCCGGGATGCGAACGTGTCTCGACGCCGGGGGCTCCATCAGTCACCACCACGGGATCGGCCGCCGGAAGGTGCAGTGGTTGGAAGAAGAGCTCGGAGGTTGGTACGACGTTCTTGCCGCGGTGAAGCGCGCCGTCGATCCGAACAGGATCATGAACCCGGGGGTCTTGGGACTGTGACGTCACCGTACGGACCGATGGTCCTCATCGCGAACCTCAAGGCCGGACGCGGGCGAGTTGCCGCAGCGCTTCCAGAGGTGCGGAGCCACCTCGAGCAACGAGAACTGGAATACGAGATCAGAGAGACCAAAGGGCCTGGCGACGCATCCAAGATCACGCGCGAGGTGCTCGACGCCGGAGGACGCTTCGTTGTAGCCGTCGGAGGCGACGGGACCGTGCACGAAGTCGTTAACGGCATGATCGAGAACGACACGACGGTCAATCCAGAGGCGGTCTTCGGGGTCGTGGCGGCGGGGACCGGGTGCGACTTCATCAAGACCTTCGGGATACCCGCGATGCCCGGGCACTCCGTCGCCAACCTTGACGGGGGAGAGATGTTCCCGATCGACATCGGCAAGATCACCTTCCAAGAGGAAGGCCGCGAGGTCGTCCGTTACTTCGCGAACATCGCCGAGGTCGGGATCGGGGCCGCCACCGTCAAGAGGGCCGCGACGCTGCCTCGTTTCCTCGGCCCCACCGTGTACTTCTTCGCCTTCTGGATGACTCTTCGCAAGCACCACCCCGCGAAGGTGAAGATCGACCTGGTCGACCGTACCTACGAGGGGTACATGAACAACCTCGTCGTCGCCAACGGTCAGTTCTTCGGCGGCGGCATGAAGGTCGCCCCGAAGGCAGCACCGACCGACGGACTT
>JAXDJP010000194.1:0-3467 GCA_034665645.1 Actinomycetota bacterium
TCCAAGATCGAGAAGAGGGACCGGCATGAGGACAAACGGATGTCGGACAAGCCTTGTCCCGAGTGTCGGCGCCCCATGTGGGAGATCACGATGCCCGATTTCGGCCCCCGCTGGCAGTGCGAACACTGCCGCCTGACCGTGTTCTCGTCCGGAGGGATCCAACACTGGGCGAGGCCCAAGGAGCAGAAGGCCGAATAAAGCTCCGGTTCATCCCCATCTAGTCGTTATTACGTATGTCCACGCCGCAAAAAGTGGACAAAGATGGTCGAAATGCACCGGACCTCGAGATATCGCGGACGCGCCCGCCTGGTAGGCGGGACCACCCTGGCACTCGTTGCCCTACTTGCCGTGTTCTCCGGGACACCGGCGAGTGCTCGCCCTGCTGCTCTCACGCTCGGCACTTTCTCGCCCGCTGCGCCACGAGCGGCTACCCCCCGGGCGACGTCCTCGGTTCCCTCGAACTGGCTGGCGGTCGTCAACTACTACCGGTCCCTCGCCGGGATCCCTCCGGTGACCGAAAAGGTCTCGCTCAGCGCCGACGACCAACTGCATGCGAAGTACATGGTCAAGAACCAGGTGATCGGTCATAGCGAAGACCCCTCGCTCGACTTCTACACGACCGCCGGCGATACCGCGGCCCGGAACAGCAACCTGATGCACGCCGGATACGACACGACCGCCAGACACGCGGTCGAGAGTTGGATGACTGGTCCCTTCCACGCACTCGGGATCCTCGACCCCCGGCTGAAGCAGGTCGGCTACGGGACTTTCCGCGAGCGGGGGCACGACGCATCGTTCGAGTTCGCCGCCGCTCTGGACGTGCTGCGCGGCTTCGGTGATTCCTCGGGCACGACGTACCCGGTGAAGTACCCAGGGCCCGGCACGACGACGTTCTTGTCCAAGTACACGGGCAACGAGGCTCCGGATCCGCTCACATCGTGCCCCGGCTACAGCGCTCCGACGGGAGCTCCGATCATGCTCGAGTTGAAGAGCTTCGCTCCCCTCGTTACGTCGTCGCTGACCGATGACAATGGCAACACACTCGCCAACTGCACTTTCGACAGCGCCACATACGTGAAGCCCAGCGGGAGCATCCAGAACGACGCTCGCTCGGTGCTCGCGGCTCGCTCCGCGATCGTCATGATCCCGAAGGCTCCGCTCAAGTCGGGTTCGACATACAACGTCTCGATCACCGCGGGCCTCACCACGACGGCATGGTCCTTCAAGGTTGGTGACACCGCCGCTCCTTCGACCAGGATCACCACTCCGGTACATGGAATGTCGTACGACCAAGATCAATTCCGCAAGCTTCAGGGCACGTCGGTGGGCGGGGCACGGAAGGTGCAGATCTCCTTGGCGAAGTACATGAACGACCAGACGTGCCGCTTCTGGACGGGAACGAAGTTCGTGACCCGATCGTGTACCAGCCGCGTGTGGTTGAACGCACAAGGAACGAGTTCCTGGTCCTACTCGCTTAGCTCGAAGCTCCAGTCCTCGACGGGGAACTCCTCGATCGCCAACTACCTCCTATGGACGAGAGGTAAGGACGCGTCCGGAAACGTCGAGAGCGCCTTCAAGCTCCAACGCAACTACGTGGGCTTCAACATCACCCCTTGAACGCGACAAGAGCGCCCAACCGCTCGTGCGGCCGGGCGCTCCGATCGATCCCTTAGTAAGTAACGTTGTTGAAGAAGTCGACCGCCGCGTTACCCGTGGCGATGAGACACAGATCGAGGTCCGTCCACACGATCGCACGCGTTCCGTCGGGCGCGGTTAGCGCGTTGGCCGTGCCGATCGGAGCGCCGTCGGCACCCGTCAGCGCAAGCGTCTGATCGACTGTGTAACCCTGCCCGGTGGCGCCCTGCAAGATGTTGCTCATCACCGAGTTCGCCTGCTCGGCGGATCCCCACAGCATCAAGCCGTGCTGCACGACCTCTTGGGTGGACGGGTCCGAGTAAGCGGTGTTCAGCGCTTCTGTGGCACCGTTGCCGATCGTCTGGTCGTCGACCTGGGCACCGATCAGCTGGAACGTTCCCACCTGCTGGGCGAGGATCGTCCCGAGCACTCCGCCGATGGCCTGGGGGGCCGGGCTGGCAGAGGGATCGACGCTCGGCGCGGGACTTGGCAGATCGCCGGCACTGGCTTCCTCCAGGGTTGCCGCGACGTCTTCGGTACGCGCGGCGACGCCCCGCACCGACTCGAGTGGCGCCTCCTCGGTCCCTTCTTGGGCAAGTTCCCCGAGGTTCGATAGCGTCTGCTGCGCTTGCGCATCGCCCGTCGTGGCCGATGCTCCAGGAGCGGACGTCTCAGTGTCTTTAGCGTCGGTGCAGGCGCCCATGAGGGCGAGCAACGCAACCGCAGCGACTCCCAGCTTGAATCTCACAGATCTGTCCATAGAAAACGTTTCCTTTCTCGAACGGCCACTACGACGCGACCCCAGCATCTTTGGTGCGGCCCGAGATTAGAGGTTCCGGGCGCCTCGCTGGTTCCAGGCAGAGTGAGAATCTCGATCGGTCCGTTTAAGCCTCAGCAAGGCGGGCAAGCTCGAAGATGCGGCGGAGACTCCGAGCCATACGCGTTGGCTGGGCTGGTCTCGTCGTTCAGCCCAACAGCGGCGGGATCCCGTCGCACAGCCCTGGAGCCCCTAGGCCTACTTGCGCGCCGGCGTCGACCTCGGAACGGCGCCGAGGGCCCGGCCCCCGTAGATCACTCCCCCTCCAGCGTCCTGGTAGGTCAGCCACGGGATCGCGCCCCGCTGGTCGACCCCCGGCTTGCCGTAGTTGCACACCCCGCTAGGGAAGGCCTTCTGCAGACGCGTCCATTGTTCGTCGGTGAAGGTCACCGGGTAGGCGTCTCGACGCAAGGGCTGCAAGCGGCACTTCAAGACGTCGTCGGTGAGAGGCTCCCCCGCTGCGAACCTGGGAGTCCCATAGGACGCGACGCTCTCGTCGCAGACCGACGCCGGCACGTCCTTGCCGCCGCCATCGGTACACCTGTCGATGATGTCCGTCGGCTTGTCCTCGATGATCTTTTGGGCCAACGAGATGTCACGGTGATCGCCGTGCACGCGTGCGAGCCATCGGTCGACCGCGAACACGGCGTCGACCGCGAAGCTCGCGTCGCCGACCAAAGCGGCTTGGCCTCGCCACAGGATCTGGTTGGCGGCCGTTCCGAAGTTGCGCAGCAGCCTGGCGCGGAGCGCATACGTGCGATAGACGTCGTGGAACGCACCCGGATCCGGGCCGCGCAAGTCGATGATCGCAACCTTGTTGAGGTTATTGGCGGAGTCGACGAGGCCGGTTCGGTAAGCCCGCGCCAGGGCTATCCGATCGGCATGGCTACGCTTCGCTTGAACCTTGCCGTCGATGTCTAAGCCACCGATGTGTGTGTTCAGATCCACGAACTCCGAAGGGGTGATCGAGCCGGCAAGAAGCCCTTTCAGGCCGTACTGGATGCCGACGTTATCG
>JAXDJP010000195.1:0-10785 GCA_034665645.1 Actinomycetota bacterium
GAGGGCGAACCACATCCTCTTCGCCCCCTCGTCTTCCTCGACCCGCAACGCCTCGGCGACACCGTCGACGTGACCCTGCACGAGATGCCCGCCGATCCTGTCGCCGAGCCGCGCGGCAAGCTCGAGATTGACGGTAGCGCCGCGCTTAACGGCGCCTAGAGTCGTACGGGCAAGCGTCTCGGGGATCGCCTCTACCGAGAAGCGGCGCCGGCCGGTTTCCGTCGCGGTGAGACAGACACCGTTCACGGATACGGAATCCCCCACACCAAGGTCCTTGGCCGTACGCGGCGCGTCGACCTCTAACTCAAGGACGCCGGACGATTGCTTCGCGCGCCTCACGGATCCCTGGTCGACGACTATCCCCGTGAACATCTAGGCCGCCCGCCCCCGAACGAGTGTGGTCAGCAAGTCTTCTCCAACCCGCTCGACCGACGTGACTTCCCACCGCTCGGCTTCGGACATCGAATGAACGCCGAGGGATCCGAGCTGCGGACCGCCACCTCCCAACAACAGTGGAGCGTGGTAGATCTCTAGCCGGTCGACGACGTCGTCTCGTAGGAGCGATGTGGCGAGAGCGGCCCCCCCTTCGCAGTACAACTCCATAACCTCTTGTTTCCCGAGAGCGTCCAGGAGCTCGGGTAGGTCGACGCCGTCGGAGGTCCCGGAGAGGACGCTCACCTCGGCTCCGGCTTCCTTCCATGCCGTCTGCACGTCGTGAGACGCCGCGGGAGTGGTGGCGATCGTGAGAGGAGCCGAGCCGTCGAAAAGTTTCCCGCCGGCGACGAGGGTTCCGCGAGAGTCGACGACGATCCGTCGAGGCTGTCGCGCCGCCGGCACGTTCGTCACCAACAAGGTCGGGTCGTCGACGATGGCGGTACCGGTTCCGATGAGCACGGCGTCGGCCTCGAGCCGGCGAGCGTGCACGCGGCGCCTCGCTTCCGGCCCGGTTATCCAGCGCGACGTTCCGTCGCTGGCGCCCATCTTTCCATCCATGCTGAGCGCCAGCTTGAGAGTGACGTAGGGGCGTCCCGTGCGGCGGTGGTGAAGGAACGGAGCGTTGAGGGTCTCCGCTTCGCGGGCGAGGATCCCGACCTCGACGTCGATACCCGCGTCCCGCAGAACGGTGAGCCCCCGCCCGTCGACCCTCGGATCTGGGTCCTGGATCGCAACGACGACCCTTTCTACTCCGGCGGAAACGACCGCGTCGGCGCACGGCGGGGTCCGTCCGTGGAACGCGCATGGCTCGAGATTCACGTAGAGGGTCGAGCCGGACGCATCGATCCCCGCGAGGGCGACCGCCTCGGCATGAGGCGTGCCGGCTCCTTCATGGGCGCCCTCGGAAAGGATGTCGCCGAAGCGAACCACAACGGCTCCGACGCGCGGGTTCGGCGAGGTGAAGGGGGGACGCCGCGCGAGGTCGATCGCCAGAGCCATGTAGCGCTCGTCGTCCGTCACCTGCGCCTCCTCGGCGAGTCCAACGAACCTCGGGCCGCGGGGCGTAGGGCGAACGACCCGGGCGCAGGTGCGCGCGGGCGCTGCTTCCTCTTCTCCCATCCGGACTTCGTCGCGTTCGCGACTTACCGTCGGTCCCGGAATCACACCGGGTCAACCGTCGAGTGGCCTTCCATGCCGCTCTCGGGTTCGCGGACTGTTACCGCCGGTCGGGAATCTCACCCTGCCCCGAAGAGGTTCTCTACAAAAGATTATACGCCGTGGAGCCCAAACTTGACCAGCCGGTCAAGTTTCCTCAGGAGCCGGCCCCCGAGTCGATGCCCGCACTGGGGTCGGTGCCCGCGCCTCCGGCGCGCTGCTCCGCGGTGCGGCGGTCGATCGAGTAACTCGAGCGCTCGTCCCGCTTGGCGAAGCGCTTCATCTCGGCGGCGAGCTCGGACGCTTCCCAATGAGTCGAGATCGGCCGCTGGGTGTTCATGGCGATACCGATCGACACGGTCGTTAGGGGGAACTTGTGCATCGTGTTCTGCCGGTCGGCGATCTCGATATAACCGCGCTCGACATCCTCGGGATTGTAGAGAGTGCGCACCTCGTGGTCCCAACATGAGATCAGATCCTGAGCGACGGCCTCGGCGCTCTCGGGGTCCGAGATCGCCACGAAGTCGTCACCGCCGATGTGACCGAGGAACGCGCCCGGTTCGTCGGCGTGTTTGCGCAACGCTTCCATGAGACAACGAGCGAGGAGCTTGATGGCTTCGTCGCCCCGCAGGAAACCGTAGTGGTCGTTGAACGCCTTGAAGTTGTCGAGGTCGAAGTACATGAGAGCGAACGCTCCTCCCGCGTCGACGCGTGCGGTGACCTCTTCCTGCACCTCGAGGTTGCCGGGCAGGTGGGTCAGCGGGTTGAGTCCACGCATCTCGCGAGAACGCCTTAGAGCAGACTTCACTCGTGCCACGAGTTCGATCGGATCGAAAGGCTTGATCATGTAATCGTCGGCACCCGCGGTCAGCCCGACGACCTTGTCGGCGGACAGCGACTTGGCGGTCAGCATGATGACCGAGATCCCCTTCGTTCTCCCGTCCGCTCGAAGCCTCTGACAGACCTCGAAGCCATCCATCTTCGGCATCATCACGTCTAGGAGCACGAGGTCCGGAGTCATCTCGCACGCCGTTTGAAGGGCTTGCTCTCCGTCCGACACGGTGACGACCTCGTAGCCCTCGAGCCGGAGATTCACTTCAACGAAGCGAACGATGTCTTCGTCATCATCGGCAACGAGGATCAACTCGCGCACGGGCGCTTTGCTTCGATCTGGCTCGTCTTTACCCCACGACGAGGTGCCCCCCGTCTGGGAGTGATGGACCGTTTCCAGCGAGCCGGCCTCACTGTCGGTCATGCCAACGTTTCCAGTCTCTCTCGCAGCCGCCTCGCGGCGGCAGGCGCATCTACACCGTCGAAGATCGCGCTGCCGGCGACGAGGATCTCGGCACCAGCTTCCACGGCTACCCCTACGGTCTCCAGGTTCACTCCCCCATCAACCTCTATCTCGGCATTTCCCTGGGTTTCCTCAAGAGCGAGCCTCGCCTCGGCGATCTTGGGCACCGCCTCGTGGAGGAACTTCTGGCCGCCGAAACCGGGCCGCACCGTCATCACCAGGAGCCCGTCGAGGTCCGGCAGGTATTCCCTGACCGCGGTCACCGGGACGTCCGGGTGCACCGCGAGGCTCACCTCGGCCCCCGCCTTCCGCAGAGCATCGAGGGCCTTAGGGACGTCGTCCACCACCTCGGGGTGAAAGGAGATCCGGGACGCACCCGCTCTCACGAACATCTCGAAGTACTCGGCCGGGTTCTCGATCATGAGGTGTACGTGCAATGGGAGGTCGCAACTGCGCCGAACGGCTTCGACGGTCGAGGGACCGAATGTGATGTTCGGAACGTAATGACCGTCCATGACGTCGAGGTGGAACCAATCGACGAAAGGGGCGACGGAAGCGATCTCTCGTTCCAATCTCCCGAAGTCCGCCGTAAGGATCGACGGGGACAATCTGAGAGATCGCATGGCGTTTGTTCTAACCGAAACGAGCGCCTGCCGCGAAGCGAAGCCCCCGCGCCAGGTCGCCGCCCGACATCCTTTTCTTCCCAGCTGCCTGTACGTCCGTGAGAACGAGGGCCCCATCACCGGTCCCGACGATGAGCTCGCGGCCGGCTGCGAGAGTTCCCGGAGCGAGGTCGTGCGAGACGGTCGAAATGGCCGAGCGCCACACCTTTATCCGGAGGTCCCCCAAGGTCGTCCACGCCCCCGGAGCGGGGTTGAGACCGCGAACGAGGTCGTGGATCATCCGGGCCGGGAGCGTCCAATCGATCCGTGCGTCGTCCGTTGTGATCTTGGCGGCGTAAGTGGCCTCGCTTCCCTGATCCTGCGGGATCAGTTCGCCCGAGACGAACGGCGGCAGCACGGTGTCCCACAGGTCGGCACCGATAACCGCGAGGCGCGCCCCCAACTCGCCGGCGGTCTCTTCGGGGTCGACCTCAACCGGATGCGTGGCAAGGAGAGGACCTTCGTCCATCCCTTCGGTCAACACCATGATCGAGGCGCCGGTGACGCGCTCGCCTTCGATCAAGGCGCGTTGCACGGGGGCTGCGCCACGGTAGCGCGGCAGTAAGGAGAAGTGGAGATTGACGAATCCCCGTCGCGGGATGTCCAACACGTCGCGAGGGAGGATCTTGCCGTAAGCAACGACGACCGCGACGTCCGGCGCTATCGAACGAAGATCATCTGCGAAATCCGAGGTGCGCGCGCTGGCCGGTTGCAGTACGGGGATAGCGAGTCGTTCGGCGACGACTTTCACCGGCGGAGCCTTTTCCTCCATGCCGCGGCCCGCCGGACGGTCGGGGTTCGTCACCACAGCAGCGACGTCGAAGTCGCCGGCGTAGAGCTTCTCGAGACTCGGCACCGCCCACTCGGGAGTGCCGAAGAAGGCGACCCTCACCCGCTCGGACGAAGACCTAAAGCCTGTTCCATCAACTCCGCACGAGCGGCTCTGCGGAGATCGTCGCTCAAGTGATCGATGAATAGCACTCCGTCGAGGTGATCGAGCTCGTGCTGGAACACGCGCGCTTGCAGATCCGAGGCGGCGATGCGCACGTTGTTGCCGTTCTCGTCCACGGCCTCGATGACGACGTCATGGGGTCTCTCGACCGGATACAGAAGGCCCGGCAGGGACAGGCACCCCTCGTCCTCCGTAAAGGTCTCGGCCCCCTTTTCGGTGATGACTGGATTGATCAAGGCACCGTGCTCGTCGTCGACCTCCCACACGAATATGCGCTCCATGACCCCGACCTGCGTGGCGGCCAGACCAACGCCGGGCGCTTCCCTCATCGTGTCGATCATGTCCGCGATGAGACGACGATGGACGTCGGTGATCTCATCGACCGGCGCCGCGCGTTGTCGCAGGACTGGATCGCCCCACGTTCTGATGGGAAGGATGCCCAACTTGTTTCCTCCTAGCGATTCGGATGCCACCCGGGCGTCATCGTGGATCGACGTCGACGCTGACTCTCGTTCCCCGGGGAGCGCCGATGAGGATATCGCGCAGCTTCAGCGCGACCGCCCCCGCGTCGTCGGCCTTGACGAGTATCTGGCGCCGTTCGTCGGACGCTCCGCGATCCTTGACGGATATGGGCCCGAGCACACGCGCCCCCATTGAGCGCGCCAGCTCGGATGCCGCCGAGAGCGACTCATCCATCGCGGGACCCGTCGCCGTCACTTTGAGCAGTTCCGCGAAAGGCGGATACCCGAGTTCGGAGCGAGTCTCCAGCTCTCGTTCCACGAAGTAGTCGTGATCGGCTCGCACGATCGCTTGCACCGCATGGTGTCCCGGATCGCTGCACTGCAGTACCAGCCGGCCGCCCGACGACGCCGGACCGGCCCACTCCGACATCTCCGCGAGGGCCTGGTAAGCGGTCTCGGCCGCCCTGAAGTCCGGACGCCGGATGAGCATGTCGACGTCGAGCACTCCCACCAGATCGACCGGAGGTCTCAATGCTTCCTTGGTGCCTATCCACGTGGTGACGTAGATGTCGCATTCCATAACGCGCGCCGCCTCGGGGTCGTCCTCACTCAACACGTCGGGATCCATGCGCGCCACCCGGGCGCGCGGGAACGCCTTCCCAAGCTGTTCTTGCAAGCGCTCGCTTCCCGCCCCCAACAACCGGAAGTCGTGCGCGCCGCAGTTGGGACAAACATCCGGAGCGGTTGCGGTGAGCCCACACCGCGGACACCTCACCGACCTGCGACCCTGGTCGAAAACGAGTCCCGCTTCGCAACGAGGACATCTAAGGGACCGTTTGCAGGTGGCACACCAGATCGCGCTCGCGTAGCCTCGTCGCGGAACGAGCAATCCGACGCGCTGCCCGGCGCGCAACGCATCTCTGATCGCGTGGTGCAGTTCGGGGCTCAACACTTCGTTGGACTGAGGATGCGTGTTAACAATCGGTCGCGCAGCGCGAGACAGCTCGCGCGTCGGTAGGGCGGCTCCGAACCTTCCTTGCCTCACCGCTAAGGACGTCTCCATTGTGGGGGTGGCGCTCAAGAAGATGCAGATCGCGCCCTGCTTGCGAGCTCGCTCGAGGGCGACGCGTCGAGCGTCGTAACGAGGAGTGCGGTCCTCCTTGAAAGTGCCGTGATGCTCCTCGTCGAGGACGATGGCGCGCAGGGCCGGAGCCGGAGCGAGGACGCTCGCCCGGCCCCCTCCTCCCACGGCGGCACCCGCAGCCAGCGCCATCCAGCCGCGCGCCCGGGCCGCGTCGCCCTGAGCGGTGTCGACGCGAGCGAGGGACGGGAAGACGGCTTCGAGCCGGTCGAGCACTGCGTTCCCATAGCGAACCTCCGGCACCGCGACGAGAGCAGATCCGTTCCCCGGGCCCACCGCGGCGCCGACCAATTCGGCGATCAGGGCGCCCCGATCCTCTCCGGGCAGCACGCGCACCGACCACGCTCCCGCCTTTCCTCGCGCGAGGGCTTCCATCAGGTCGCGGCCGCCGCTGTATCGCAAGATCCGCCGCGCCTCGGGAGCCGCCGGACGCTCCGAGACATCTGCCTCTCGCACGCGTACCCTCGGCGGCACGACCTTGGCGAACGCCGCAGCCCGCGGCACGACGTACCTATCCGCCAGCCACCGGAGCAGCTCATCCATCGGGGGAGGAGCGATCGGATGCCGGAGCGGAGCGCTCAGGATCTGCTCGAGCTCGCCGCTCGGCGCGGCATCGCCGTCGCCGTCGCCGTCGCCCACCACGATCCCTCGGATGCGGCGATGGCCGAATGGGATGCGCACCAGCGATCCAAGAGCCACCTCGGACGCAAGCTCTTCGGGAACGAGGTAATCGAAGGTCTTATCGATCCGCCACGCGGAGACGAGAGGTATTACAGAGACGACTCGGAGTGATTCGGCTCCGTCGGCCGGATGGTCTCTAGGTACAGAGTCGCCTGAGGTCATCGGCGCGGTCGGTCCGCTCCCACGTGAAGTCCTTGTCGGAACGGCCGAAGTGACCGTAGGCGGCCGTGTTCCGGTAGATCGGCCGCCGTAGGTCGAGGTCGCGGATGATCGCTGCCGGCCGGAGGTCGAAGACCTCTTCTACCGCGTCGCGGATCCGAAGTGGATCAACGGTCTCGGTCCCGAAGGTCTCGACTGAGATCGACACGGGATGCGCGACTCCGATCGCGTAAGCGACCTGCATCTCGAAGCGGTCGGCAAGTCCCGCCGCGACGACGTTCTTGGCAACGTAACGAGCCGCGTACGCCGCGGAGCGGTCCACCTTGGTCGGGTCCTTGCCGGAGAATGCGCCTCCGCCGTGGCGGGCCATACCTCCGTAGGTGTCGATGATGATCTTGCGGCCCGTAAGTCCGGTGTCGGCCTTCGGGCCACCGATCTCGAACACTCCTGTGGGGTTGACGAGGATCTTCATGTCCTCGGAGTCGAGATCGGGCGGAAGGAGCGGCTCGATGACGTGCTGCACGAGGTCGGGTTTCAGCAGGGTCTCGATGTCGACGTTCGGCTGGTGCTGGGTCGATACGACGACCGTGCCGAGCGTCTTCGGGATCCCCTTCTCGTAACCGATCGTGACCTGGACCTTGCCGTCGGGACGGAGGTAAGGAAGGACTCCGGCCTTGCGGACCTCGGCGAGGCGGCGAGCGAGCCGGTGGGCCAGCCAGATCGGCATCGGCATCAGGTCCTCGTTGTCGTTCGACGCGTAGCCGAACATCATTCCCTGGTCGCCGGCCCCCTGAGAGTCGAGGTTCTTATCGGTCTCCCCCGCGTCGCCCGTGCGTTCCTCGAAGGAATGCTCGACGCCGGTTGCGATATCGGGAGACTGCTCTTGGATCACGATGGAGACCCCGCACGTCTCGCCGTCGAAACCGATCTGCGAGCTCGTGTACCCCACGTCGGTGATCGTGCGCCGCACGACCGCCGGGACGTCCACGTAGGTGGAGGTGGTGACCTCCCCTCCGACCACTACAAGGCCGGTGGTTACGAACGTCTCGCACGCGACCCTTGCAAAGGGGTCCTCGGCGAAGATCTCGTCCAGGACCGCATCGGAGATCTGATCTGCGAGCTTGTCGGGGTGCCCCTCGGTGACGGATTCGGACGTGAACGGCATCAGGGATTCAGTCATCGGGACACCATAAAGGATGTCCGAATAGTCCCGGGCTTGGGGCCCGCTCTGCTAGAGAAGGGCTGCTACGCGGTCGAAGATCGCCTCCGCTAGGACCGTTTTGGGCACGAGCCCGAGGTCTTGGACCACATCGGGGCCGGCGATGACCGAGCGGTTCGTGTGGGCGCTGAAGCCCGAGTCGGACACTCCGACCTCGTTGGCGATAACGAGATCGGCCCCCTTCCGCAGGCGCTTTGCCTCGGCCAGTTCCGCGAGTCGCTGGGGATCGGGTTCCGTTTCCGCGGCGAACCCGACGAGGACGCCGTTCCTCTTGCGCAGTGACGGGTCGGCACCGAGCTCCGCCAGGATGTCCACCGTCGGGACGAGCCTTATCTCGGGCGGCCCGGCATCCTTCTTGATCTTGCGACCCTGAAACTCCGCCGGACTGAAGTCCGCCACCGCAGCGGCCTTGACGATCACGTCGGCGTCCGCAGCCCGGGAGAGCACGGCGTCACGCATCTCGGCCGCCGTCTGGACCCTCACGAGATCGACCCCCGGGGGCGGATCTAGCTCCGTCGGGCCGGTCACAAGAACGACCTTGGCGCCGCGGGCCAGCGCCTCGGCTGCGAGCACGTAACCCATGCGACCCGAGGAGTGGTTACCGATGAACCGCACCGGGTCGAGCGGTTCCTGGGTCCCACCGGCGGTTATGAGCACGACCTTTCCGGCCAGGTCCTCGGCGCGGGTTAAGAGCCGCCGCGCCTCCGCGACGATCTCATCGGGCTCGACCATCCGTCCGGGCCCCTGGTCGCCCGACGACAACGAGCCGCTCGCGGGACCGAGGAAGTGAAGGCCGCGTGCCCGCAGTTCGCGAACGTTGTCCTGGGTTGCCGGGTGATCCCACATCTCGGTGTGCATCGCGGGCACGACCAGGATCGGACACCTAACCATCAGCAGCGTGGCGGTCATGAGGTCTGCGGCCGCACCGACCCTCATCTGGGACAGAACCTGCGCGGTCGCAGGGGCAACTATCGCAAGGTCGGCGCCGCGCGCCAGCTCGACATGCGGCACGTCGGCACCCACGCCGAAGAGCTCGGTCGAGACCGGATTCCTTGTGAGAGCGGCGAACGTCTGCGCTCCCACGAAGCGCGTGGCCGCAGGCGTCATGACGACGCGGACATCGGAGCCAAGCTCGGTGAGGTCGCGGGCGACCTGCACGACCTTGTACGCGGCGATCCCACCCGTGACACAGAGAAGAACCTTCGTCGGGCCCAGGTCTGTCGCGGTCCCCGGCGGATCTAGCGGCATCACGCCTCCGATACCTCGAAGGGTTCGAACTTAAGAACTAAGCGGTTGCAGAGCCCTCATCGGAACGCTCGTAGCCGACGGAACCGTCGGCGATCTCCTGCATCGCGATCGAGAGGGCCTTGGGGGCCCGGTCGGGAATCATGGGGATCTGCGGCGGCGCGTACTCGGCAACGCCCTCGCCCAACTGGTTGAAGTAGGAGTTGATCTGGCGACTCCTCTTCGCGGCAAGCACGACGAGGGTGTACTTCGAGTCAACATCCTTGAGGAGTGACTCGATCTTTGGCTCGATCAAGGGGTGGTCCTTCCTGATATCTATCCGTTATCTCTGCTGGTCAAGTATACGGAGGAGCTCGTCGGCAGCGGTACGAACGTCCTCGTTGACGATGATGTGGTCGTAACTCCCCTTGTTCTTCACCTCTTCATAGGCGGCGGTCAGCCTCCTCGACAGGGACAAACCCTCTTCGGTCCCCCGGCCCCGCAACCGGAGCGAGAGGTCGTCGAGGGACGGGGGTTCGATGAATATGAGGACGGCTTCGGGCTTCGCGCGCTTGACGGCTAGGGCCCCCTGGATATCCAGCTCGCAGATCACGCTTCGGCCGGCCGCGATGGCCGCCTCGACGGGTCCCCGGGGGGTCCCGTAATAGTTGTCGTAGACCTTGGCCGATTCCAACAGGTCGCCGCGGTCCCGCATCGCGTCGAACTCACCTTTCGAGATGAAGATGTAGTCGATCCCGTGGCGCTCTCCGGGTCTCGCCGGCCGGGTCGTGGCCGACACGGACAAGAGGATGTCGGGGCGACGGCTAAGAACTTTCCGGATCACCGTCCCTTTACCGGCTCCGGAGGGCCCCGACACGACGAAGAGCATCTACCTGCGCGCGAACTCGCTTAGGAGGTTCTCTTTCTGTTTCTGTCCGAGACCTCGCATCCTGCGCGTCTCGGAGATGTCGAGTCTCTCCATGATCTTTCGGGCACGCACCCGGCCGACGCCGGGAAGGGATTCCAATACCGTCGAAACCTTCATCTTTCCGACGATCTCGTCACTGGTTTGTTCGACGAGTTCCTTGAGGCTCGTGCGGCCACTCTTCAATTGTTCTTTCAACTCCGCCCTCTTGCGCCGAGCGATACCGGCTTTCTGAAGGGCTTGCCGGCGCTGCTCCTCGCTGAGGGGAGGGGGCAAGGGCATGCGGTCGGACCTCCTTAGTTCGAATCGTCCTGCCGGGCGCGGAAGTTCATTTGATACCAGATTTCGTCAGGCGGCGAACCGGCCGCCTCCGCCCACCGTACGCCTATGTGATGCGGCGCGAACCCGGGTCGGTCAAGGGGACGCCGTCCGCGCAGAGCGGACATCCTTCGGGATCCCACGAGGACACTTGCAACG
>JAXDJP010000196.1:0-2711 GCA_034665645.1 Actinomycetota bacterium
CATGGAGGGCAAGTCTTACGAAGAGATCGCTACGGTTCTTGGTAACCACGTGAAATCGATAGACAACGCGCTGCAAAGGATCAAGCGCAAGTTGCAACGCCACATCGCAGAGCGCGACTCTGCGATGAACGTCTAAGCGAAAACTTTCCTCCGCCGCGGCGCCCAACCACCCTTCATCGGCGCGTGTCCCTCGAGGGCAAGAAGCGTCCTCTTCCGCTCCAATCCAGCAGAGAAGCCTCCGAGCGAACCATCTGCCGCGACGACTCGGTGACAGGGGATCACGATGGGGATCGGGTTTGCACCCACGGCTCCGCCCACCGCTCGTGCCGAGGTGCCGGCGGCCGCGGCAAGGGCGCCGTACGTCGTGAGTTCTCCGTAAGGCACGTCGAGCAGATGCTTGAGAACGCTCTGACAGAACGGAGTCGCCAACATCAGATCCAGCGGGAGGTCGAAGGTAGTCGTTGTCCCGGTTAGGTAACTCGTCACCGCCTCTGCAGCGTCGTCGATGATCGCTCCGTCCCCAGGCTCGAGCTCGAACCCAGGTGTGGACGGACGGTACTCACTCCCCAGACCGATCAGACAAACCCCGGCGGAACTGGCCGCGATCGTGATGTGACCGAGCACGGAATCCAGCTTCCGGTAACGCAAAACCTCCATGCGTTTAGCCTAGAACGGTGAGCGAGGAAATCGTCAGATATATGGAAACAGATCTTCGCGACCCGGTCCTCATCGCTGCTTTCCGCGGGTGGAACGACGCCGGCGACGCCGCAACCTATGCGGCGCAGCATCTCGTGCGGGTGTGGAACGCGGAACGGATCGCTTCGATCGACCCCGAGGAGTTCTACGACTTTCAAGCCGTTCGTCCGACGGTCGAACTGGTCGACGGCGTTACGCGCAAGATCGTGTGGCCGAGCAACGAGTTCTCGGCCGCGAAGATCCCTGGGGCCGAGAGAGATGTGATCGTCCTGATCGGCGTCGAGCCCAGTCACCGCTGGCGAGCCTTCAGTCGACTCGTCGTCGAAGTCGCCAAGGAGAACGATGTCGGACTCGTGATCACGTTGGGAGCGTTGCTCGCGGACGTGCCGCACTCGCGTCCCGTACCTATCACCGGCACCGCCGGGGATGAGGCCTTGATCAACAGGCTCGGGTTGCAGCGATCGCGGTATGAGGGTCCGACGGGGATCGTCGGCGTACTTCACGAGGCGTTCTCGAAAGAGGGGATCGACTCGGCGAGTCTGTGGGGGGCCGTCCCGCATTACGTCGCGGTGACGCCGAATCCCAAAGCCGCGCTGGCACTGGTGGAGAAGGCTACGGATCTGATCGGCGTCGCGGCCGAGTACGACGACCTCCAGAGAGCGGCAACGTCCTACGAATCGAGGGTGTCGGACGTCGTTGCCTCAGACGAGGACGTGCAGGGATACGTGCGGCTCCTCGAGGAACGGTCGGACGATCGAGACGAGGAAGATCCTCGAGACATCCCGTCGGGCGACGCGCTCGCCGCCGAACTAGAGCGTTACCTCCGCGATCGGGACGACGGAGGCAAGGGCTGAAGATCTGAACTGAGCTTCTTAGAGGCCGGGCCACTCCTTCTTTTCCTCTTTCACCTCCGGCCAGTCGGTGTTCTTCTTGGGGGGGCCGCCCAGGACATCGCCGAGGTCGGGCGCCTTCTTTCCTTTCAAGTCGCCGGCGGCCGTTAAAAGGTCGTCGAGCGAGGCTCTGGCCTTGCCCTCGAGGCGGATCCTCAGAGCCGCCAAGACCTCGGCATGCTCGTTGATCAGGCCCGGCCCCCGGTCGATCTCTGCCAGCGCGTCTGCGGCGCGGCCGATCAGCTTGCGATCCGCTTTGATCTGCGCCCGGGCGTCCTTCAGCTCGGCTTGGAGCGCTTCTTCGTCGGTCACGCAACGAAGGCTAGCGCCCTCCCGTCTCCTCTGCGAGTCGCGATTTCAAGTTTTTTGGGAGGCATGCCGATGGCCAGTCTGGACTAGACACTCTGAGGGGAGAGGCATGAGTTTCGGGATCGAGACCCAACGATCTGTGGAGCGGGGGACGCCCGAAAGCGTCGCGGAGGCGACCAGCCTTCACGCTCTTCTCCGCGCCCTGAAGCTCCACGATCCCTACACCGCCGGGCACTCCGGCAGGGTTGCCTCGTATGCAGGGGTCGTTGCCTCCGTTCTTGGATTGTCGCGTCGGCAAACGGAGATCGTCCGTCGGGCGGGCCTCGCGCACGATGTCGGAAAGCTCGCGGTGCCCCATTACATCCTGGCGAAGAACGTGCGCCTCGCCAGTGTGGAGTTCGATCAGATCAGAAGCCACCCGGCGTTCGGGGGCCGACTGGTGGAGAGGATCCCGTCGACGCGAGATCTTGCAAAGATCGTTCGACACCATCACGAGCATTGGGATGGTCGCGGATACCCCGACGGGCTCAGCGGCTCGGCGATCCCGCTGGAGTCTCGCCTCATCCTCGTCGTGGACGCGTTCGACGCTATGACCACGGCACGGCCCTACGATCCGATGATCAGTGCGGGGGCCGCGATGAAGGAAATCGTGCACTGCAGTGGCCAACAGTTCGATCCCTTGGTCGTTGAAGCGATGCAGCACGCTTTCGACGAGAACCTTCTTCGGGCGGCCGAACTGGCGCCGGCCATCTTGATGTAGCGAGGTTTCCTCGACGCACCTTTTATGGTGCACGGATGTCCGCCTTGTTGGTGACA
>JAXDJP010000197.1:0-3050 GCA_034665645.1 Actinomycetota bacterium
CGCCTTGGTCGTGGACGGCATGCCGGGATGGGGGAGTGATGTTGGTGGCGTCCTCGCGCTCGTTCCAACATTCGGCATCACCTGGATGCTGCTTGGAAGAACGAAGATCACGTTGCGACGCGTCGTGGTACCGGCGATGCTCGCGGTCCTCGTCGTGGGAACCTTCCTCGCGATCGACCTAGCGCGGCCCCCAGATGAGCAAACACATCTAGCGCGCCTCGTTCTGGACGCGCGGGATCGGGGGCCGGGAGTCGTCACAGACGCGATAGGCCGGAAACTACGCGCGAACGCCGGGGTGTTCACCGAATCCCCGTTCACATTCCTGATCCCGCCGATCTTCGTCTTCTTCGGGTGGCTGGTGCTGCGGGCGGGCGGAGTGTGGAGTCGCCTTAGAGAAACCGCCCCCGCGCTTTACACCGGTTTGATCGGAGCGCTTCTGCTGGCGCTGGTCGGTTTTGCAGTTAACGATTCGGGCGTGATCGTCATCGCTCTCGTTCTCGCCGTCATGGCACCGTCGGCCATCCTCATGCACCTCGACTCAGAGGAGCCCACGTGATCCCGGCCGATGAGTTCGCCACGTTCGCATTCGGGGCGCTGATCGCGGGCATCACTGCACACTTCCTCATCCGCTTCAGACTCGTCTCTCCTCCCGCCGTGTTGGTGCGTACCAACGTGAACGGACGGGCCGTGCCCGCCATCCTTGGGGGGCCGATCGTCATCTCGGCGCTACTGGCCCTCCTTTGTATCGGCGTCCTCGCGGCGGTTGGTTGGAAGGCGGCTGAGGGGGCTTCCGTGGCGGTAGCGACGAGTCTCCTCTTGGCCGCGATGGGCGCAGCAGGCGCGTGGGACGACATGAAGGGCGACGAACGACCGCGAGGCTTCGCCGGACATCTGGGCGCCATGAGAGCGCGGAGGTTGACCGGTGGGGTCGTCAAAGCGGCCACCGGGTTGGTCGCCGGTGTGATCGCCGGCTGGATCGTCGCGAACGATCTGCCGGGCGCTCTCGAGATCGGGCTCCTCGTCGCGTTGTCCGCCAACCTCACGAACCTCTTCGATCGGGCCCCGGGGCGTGCCGCCAAGGTGACGCTTTTCGTAACGGTGCCCCTCGTCGTTTGGGGGTCACCTTCGTGGGCCGTGATGGCCGGCGGAGCGATCGGGGCGCTGGTCGCGTCGATGCCTTTCGATCTGCGACAGCGAGCGATGCTGGGCGATGCCGGAGCGAACGCGGTGGGAGCCGTGATGGGTCTCGGTCTCGGCGTCTCCCTGCCTCCAGCGGGTCGCCTCATCGCGCTCGCCGTCCTCGCGGCCCTCAACGTCGCGTCCGAGAAGTGGTCGTTCTCCCGCGTTATCGCCCAGACGAGCTGGCTTCGCTATCTCGACCGTCTCGGAACCGGGAAATGACCGCTCGCCTCCATGCCCGCGTGCTAGCGTGAGGAGACTTCCCCCGGAGCTGGAGCATTGGTAGACGTGATGCGCCCGAGGCTTGTGGGGGACGTCACCAGGAGGGGCGTCTGAGCCCGCGAGCGTTAAGAACGGAGGTCTGGTGGCGAAGCACGTATTCGTGACGGGTGGGGTCGTATCCAGTCTTGGGAAGGGCCTCACGGCCGCTTCTCTCGGTCGTCTCCTCAAGGCCCGGGGGCTCCGGGTGATGATGCAGAAGCTCGACCCCTACATCAACGTCGATCCAGGGACCATGAACCCTTTCCAGCACGGAGAGGTGTTCGTCACCGAAGACGGTGGTGAGACCGACCTCGACCTCGGCCACTACGAACGGTTCATCGACGAGAACCTCTTCAAGGCCTCCAACGTCACGACCGGGGCCATCTACCAAAGCGTGATCGCCAAAGAGCGGAGGGGCGACTATCTCGGCGACACCGTCCAGGTCATCCCGCACATCACCGAAGCCATCAAGGAGCGCATCAGGGGGCTCGCCGAGGACTCGGGGGCAGATGTGCTCATCACCGAGATCGGCGGAACGGTCGGCGACATCGAGTCCCTTCCGTTCCTCGAGGCGATCCGTCAGCTGAAGACCGAATTGGGCCGCGACGACACCTGTTACATCCACGTCACGCTCGTTCCGTACATGGGGCCCGCCGAAGAGCTGAAGACCAAGCCGACGCAGCATTCCGTTAGAGAACTGCGCAGCATCGGGATCCATCCGGACGCGATCGTGTGCCGTTCCGATCGACCGATCTCTCCCGCGCTGAAGTCGAAGATCTCGCTCTTGTCGGACGTGCCGACCAACGCCATCGTGTCGGCCGTCGACTCGACCAACATCTACGAGATCCCCCTCGTCCTTCACAGTGAAGGTCTCGATTCTTTCGTCGTAGACCACCTGCGCATGGAGGGAGTGGGGGAGCCCGACACGACGCCGTGGCGGGACCTGGTCGCTCGGATCGACTCCGCAACTCGGCCCGTCAAGATCGGCCTGATCGGCAAGTACGTGACTCTTCCCGATGCCTATCTCTCCGTGGTCGAGAGTCTGAAGCACGCGGGGTTCTGGCACGGCCACCAGGTAGAGATCAAGTGGCTTGCGTCCGACGCGCTCGAGACCGACGACCTCAGCGAAACCCTTGGCGATGTCGACGGCATCCTCGTGCCCGGAGGTTTCGGGGTCCGCGGGATCGAAGGCAAGATCCAGGCAGTGCGATATGCACGCGAGAACAACATCCCGTTCTTCGGGATATGTCTCGGGCTGCAGTGCGCGGTCATCGAGTTCGCTCGTCACGTCGCGGGACTCGAGGGCGCCAACTCCTCCGAGTTCGAAGCGACGTCGCCGTTCCCCGTGGTCGATGTCCTGGCGGGGCAGGACCTCGCGGCGCTCGGCGGCACCATGAGGCTGGGGGCCTACCCGTGCAAGCTTGCTCCCGGCTCGAAGGCGCAAGCGGCCTACGACGCGGAGCTGGTCTACGAACGTCACCGTCACCGCTACGAGGTGAATCCGCGACTGCGCCGGCGCTTGGAGGATGCGGGGTTGGTGTGTTCCGGCGAGTCTCCCAACCGGACCCTGGTCGAGATAATCGAACTTCCCGACCATCCCTGGTTCGTGG
>JAXDJP010000198.1:0-3533 GCA_034665645.1 Actinomycetota bacterium
TCTCGGACTCCCCAATGCAGTTCGAAGTCCAGCGATATCACCAACGCGCCGGACAACCTCAGCCTTTCGGTGGCGATACGTTCATGCAACCAGGCTACTCGCCGGTCGAGGGAACGATGTGAGCCCGGCGAGAGATCGGGGATCGGGCGACTCGAAGAGCGCCCGGCCCCTTAGTCTCCCCACCCCAATGTTTCGCCGGAAGCTTCAAGATCTTTGACCTCGCGCGCCGTGGGAACGAACGACCCGGCCTTCGTGAGGGTCCACGAGTCCGTGCGGGCCGCACTTGCCGACACTCGGACCGATGGGCTTTCGCCGTAGCAAGGTTTGCCGTCCTCGGCCAGGTCGCGCCCCTTCGCATCCTGTTCCGGCCACCACCAATACTGCGCCGCAGGAAGGTCGGCATTCTCCAGTCGGATATCGAGGTGGTTGTGAGTGAACTCCGAATAGCACCCGATGCCGTGGAACTGACTGCGCCGCGCTATATCGCGAGCATGACGGTTCGTGGTCCCTGCCACGCGAAGGTCCGCCGCCGTACCGTAGAGGTGTTGCGACAGGCTCGCTCCGCCGATGCACTTGTTGTAGGGGATGCTGCGGAAACCGGAGTTGATACCGATCGCCTCATCGCCCGACTTAGCCCGCAGGGCCTCGAGGCGCCACATCAACCTCTGGACGTTCGCCTTCACCTCATCGGCCGGAAGTGGGCCGCCGCGAAAGGTGCCGGCGAATCGATTCGCCGCATCCGAACAACGACCGTTGTTGTTCTGGACGAACTCGGCCCAATCGAAATGCTCGGTCGAGCCATCAGGGTCTTCAAGCTCTTCGAGGATCTTAAAGACTTTGCCGCCCGCGGCCCCGTCGACCTCCAACCCATAGTGGTTCTCGAAGGCCATCACCGCTTTCGTCGTGCGGCGTCCGTAGAAACCGTTCTCCGCGAGATCGCGCTGATCTCTTTCGGGGAACCATCCGGCCACGCGGACCTGTAGCGCCTCGACATCGTCTCCCTTATCGCCCTCGCTGAGGGGACGGGAGGACTCGGCTGCGTGTGCCTGAGGCGTGAGAGCGCCGAAGATGAGGGCCGTGAGTGCCACGACGGAAGCGATGAAGTTCACCGGACCGGGTCGAGCATCGCCCCCGCGATCTGGTACGGCGAACCTCATGCTCCGACGTGCGGTCCAAACGCTGCGACTGCCAAGGAGATCACTGCGACGAACGAGGCGAGGTAGTTCATGGAAGTTGTCATGCCTCTACCTTCGGCGGTAGGGCGGGCGCCGCACATGCCCTTTGGGGGCTATCTCAGACCCCGATGGGGGAGGTTCTCGTCGCGACAATGACTAGTCACCCGATAGGGAAACGCTATCTTGGGCGACCGAGAAATCCCCTCAAACGACCCGATCGAGGAGCCGCGAGCACTTGAGTCAGGCGCAAGATCCCTATTCGAAGCCCCCATTCAAGTACCGCGCGCTCCGAACCTGGCGACGTCTATCTAGCCTCTTCGGCAATCAGACGATCTTCGCTGCGCTTCTCCTTCTGATCGGCTTGATAATCGCAAGCGCTTTCGCGCATTACCTCTTCGAGCGCGGCCATAACCCCGAGGTGAAATCCCTGCTTTCGGGGTTCCAGTGGGTCGTCGTCACCGTCATAACGTCCGGATCTCCGTGGACGATGGTCACCGACCCCGCAAAGGTGCTCTTCTACCTCGTACTACTGATCAAGCCCGGTCTCATCGCCGTGGTTACGGCCGCCATCGCTTCTCGACTACTGCAGTTCTTCCTCAGAAAGGACCAGGGAATGGGCGAAGCAAGAACCAAGGACCACATCGTCATCTGCGGGTGGAGCGGGAAAGCGGCCGAGATCATCGAAGAGATCCGCGGTATCCCGAACGGGCAGTATCAGCCGATCGTCGTTATCGCCCCCCTTGCCAACACTCCGACGAAGGACGAGATGACGACGTTCATCTCGGGCGATCCAACGAACGCGGCGGACCTAAAGCGGGCCGGGATCGAATCCGCGGCCACCGCGATCATCCTGGCCGACAACTCCTATCCCGACATCGACGTCGAAGACATGGATTCGCGCACGCTTCTGACGACCCTGGCCGTCGAAACACTGAACCCGAAGTGCTACACGTGCGTTGAGGTCGTCCATTCGGAGAACCGGCAGCACTTCGAACGAACGACGGCGAACGAGATGGTCGTCACCGCACGCCTGACGGGCGCTCTCTTGGCTCACTCGGCGGTAACGCACGGGCTTAGTCGCGTCGTCGGTGATCTGGTGACTCGGCCGGAGGGCGACCAGTTCTACTGGGTGCGCGCGCCGCAGCGCCTCGTCGGTCAAACGTTCGCCTCGATCTTGCAACCGCTGAAAGAAGAACGCAACGTCGTTCCGATCGCCGTCGCCAGTGGCGGCGACGAATACGACATCAACCCACCCGGTGATCGCGCTCTCAAAGAAGGCGACCGTCTGCTGGTGATAGCTAAGACCGACCCCGGAACCTTGTAAGGGGTACTACCCCGAGCGCGCCACCCGGAACTCGAGGCTTCCGCCGAGCCCTTCCTGCGACGCGTCGGAGCTGCGCGTGACCTCGATGTAGTACAGGGTTTGAGGAGTCGCGGAGAACTTCACGAGCGAGTCCCCACCTTGCCCGATCGCATCGTCGTCACACGCGACCGGGGTGAAGCTCCCGGCCCCCCCGGTGAACACCGCCACGACGGTGTCGTAGTTGCTTCCGTCGGTGGAGACCTCGAAGTTCCCGCCGTCCGGCGTCGTCAGTCGATACCAAACGCTCTTCGTCTGCTGCTGACCTTCGGCTCCGCAGGAGACCGGAGGATCGGTGTCCTCAGACGTGGCGAGACGCGTGCTCACGCGATCCTTGAAGTCGGGGTTCAGTTGCACTTGCGTCGCGGTTGCGACGCCGTCGTTCGGAGGAGGAGCCGCATTCCCAACGTCGACGCGGTAGATGCCCCGACCGTAGGTGAACGCATAGAGCTCGCTGGTTCCGCGACGGAAGACGAGGTCCTCCACCCCGGTCGTGGCGAGGTTCTCGTTGGCGATGTGCCAGCTGGCTCCCCCGTCCAGGGACTCGAAGATGCCCGTGGCGGTGCCCACGTAGACCATGGAGGGGTTCACGGGATTGACGGCTACCGAGAGACCCCCGGCGGGCGGCAAGGCCGTCGGCGCGGTGCCGTCGGAGTCCTTCCACGTGGCTCCACCATCCGTCGTCTTCCACAAACGAGGTTCGTCGAATCGGTAGGTATCCACCGACGCATAGGCCACCTTGGGATCGGTGGGATCTACCGCGATCGCGGAAACGGTCCACCTCTTGAGCGGCCCACTCACGTCGGTCCACGCGGGTGGGCTCGAAAGTCCCGTCGTGGTGGTCCAGATCTTCCCGTCGGGATAATCGGTTCCCACGTAGATCCGGTTCGAGTCGCTCGGCGCGATTCCGATCGACTGCACGAGCGAACCCGCCGGGTCACCGGGGAAGTCCATGCTCGCGGCGGTCCACGGGTTGGCGCCGTCGGTCGTACGCCACA
>JAXDJP010000199.1:0-8031 GCA_034665645.1 Actinomycetota bacterium
CGTTCTTCACCGAGCTCGGTATGGAGCTCGAAGGCGAGACGACGGTGGAGGGGCCTTGGGCGGGCCAAGTCATCGGGCTGAGCGACGTCCGTGCCGACATCGCCATGATGCGGACCCCGGACGGCCACGGCAAGGTCGAGCTATCGAGGTTCCACAATCCGCCGGCGGTAAGAGCCGAGCCGGAAAGCGCGCCATCGAACGCTCTCGGCCTTCGCCGCATCATGTTCACCGTCGACGACATCGACGACGTCGTTGCTCGCCTGCGGCGGCACGGCGCCGAACTCGTAGCCGAGATCGCGCAATACGAAGACATCTACCGGCTCTGCTTCATGCGTGGCCCTGAGGGCATCCTCATCGGACTTGCCGAGGAGCTCGGCTGAACCAACACGGGTGCGGGCCCCTAGGTAACGGACAGGCTTCCTCCACATTAGGAAACGTTCATCTAGCCCTTACCTGCGCTTAATCCTGCGGTCCGTTAATGGACCCATACGGCGACGACGGGTCGCCCGGGAAAAAGGAGAAGCGTATGGAGCAAACGCCCGGAAGGCGGATCGCCTGGGGTCGCCGCGTCGCGGTGACCGTGGTCGCTCTGGGCGCGTTCGTCGCCATGCCGGTTGCCTCGAACGGAGCGACGTTCACCGTCCGCGCCACATCGGAGCGCGCGTGGTCGCCGGACAGCCTCTCGGTGGCGAAGGGAAGCAAGGTCGTCTGGAAGAACCCCTCGGACGACAAGCACACGCTCCAGGCCTACAAGGGCAACTGGAGCAAGAACGCAACGCTTGAGTCCGGCGGGCGGACGGGGTTCACGTTCCGTCACGCCGGCACATACAAGTACCGCTGCACCCTCCACTCCTCATTGGAGGCCGGAATCTGCACGGGCATGTGCGGAAAAGTCCGGGTCCACTAGCACGGGCCCCATTCGGGATCACACATCTAAGGAGAACGACATGACCATCTTCAAGAAATTCTTGATCAGCATCGGCGTAGCAACTTCGATCGTGGCGGGAGCGGCTTTGATCGCTCAAGCGGGCTCGCCTACTCCGGCAGCGACGCAGGATGTCAAGGGACCATGCGACGAGGCAGAGCACGCGAACGATGCACGTTGCGCGGGCGCCCAGCAGCCGGAGGACAACGCCGCGGGTGACAACCAGAACGACGACGGCGCGAACCACGACCAGAACGACGACAACGGGAACGACGCCGACGACGTCAACGATGATCACGGCAACGACGGCGTAGACGACTCCTCTGGGGACGACGACGCCCCCGGCGATGTCGACCGTCACGGTGACGACGGTGTGAACGACGACGCAAACGACGACGCTGGCGAAGATGTGAGCGGTCCGTGCGACGAGGCCGAGCACGCGAACGACCCGCGTTGCTCCGGCGTGGACAACGGCGGAACCGACGACAACGGCGGCTCGAGCGACGACGATGCGACCGACAACTCTGGCCCTTCGGCGAACTCGGGTTCCGGCAACAGCGGCGACGACTCCGTCTCGGACGACAACTCCGGTCCTGGATCGGACGACTCCGGCTCCGACGACAACTCGGGTTCGGGCTCGGGTGGCTCTGACGACAACTCGGGCTCGGGCAGTGGAAGCAGCGGTTCCGGCGGCAGCGACGACTAGGGCGAGGCAAGCTGGGTAGCCTGGACTCGAGGAGGAGATAGCCCCAGTGGCTTCCGGACACATCCTTTTGGTTGAGGACGACCCCCGCATCCGCGAGATCGTGGAGCGGGGGTTGTCTCCGCGTGGCTTCGTCGTGTCGACCGCGTCGGACGGGAACGCCGGTATCGAACTAGCAACGAAGCTCGAGATCGATCTCTTGCTCTTGGACCTGGGCTTGCCCGGCAAGGGCGGCCTCGAGGTGTTGCAGGAGGTACGCGTTGCCAAGCCCGACCTGCCGGTTCTGATCCTGACGGCGCTCGACGACGTTACCTCCAAGGTCGGCGGGCTCGAAGCGGGGGCCGACGACTACATAACGAAACCGTTCTCGATCGAGGAACTTGCCGCGCGGGTCCGGGCTCGTCTGCGGTGGAGCTCCGAGGAAGAACTGGCACTCAAAGCGGGTTCATTAACTCTGGACGTCGCCGCTCATCGCGCCTTCATCGAAGGTCGCGAGATACATCTGTCGGCCAGGGAGTTGGAGCTCCTTGCGGCGTTCATGAGGCACAAGGGGCAGGTGCTGTCGCGGCCCCAACTATTGAAGATGGTCTGGGAGATCGATTTCGATCCGGGGTCGAATGTGGTGGACGTTCACGTCGCCGCTCTTCGACGCAAGATCGGGGCCGAGCTCGTGGAAACGATCCGGGGCCTCGGTTATCGATTCGTACCGCCATCGGCGCAGGCGGCGGAAGGAGAAGCTTGATGAAAGTAGCTATGGGATTCCTGCTGCTCGCGGCGGGGTTCTTCGCAGGTGTCATGACGGGCGCCGGTCAAGGTGCTCTCCCCGCCGAAGGCCCGGGCGCGATAACGCTCCAGCGGGTCGCGACCCCCAACCCCACGCCGTCGCCCTCGGGATCGGACGACAAGGAGATCGGGCGCGAGGTGCGCCACGAAGACGTGAACGACGATCACGGAGGCGACCGGTCGGGCTCGGGCTCGGGCGACTCGAGCGGCAGCGGGTCAGGCACCTCCGGGTCCGGCGACGACTCGACAAGCAGCGGGTCGGGTTCTGGGTCGGGCGACGACTCCTCGGGCAGCGGTACCTCGGGCAGCGGTACCTCGGGAGGCTCGGGCTCGGACGACTCCTCCGGCAGCGGTTCCGGCACGTCGGGTTCGGGCACGTCGGGTTCGGGTACGTCCGGCTCGAGCGATTCTGGAACCAGTGGAGGGTCGGGCATCTCCGGCTCGAACTCCGGGTCCGATGATTCGACCACCTCGGGTTCCAACACCTCGGGCTCGAACACGTCCGGCTCGGGCGACACGTCCGGGTCGAACATCTCCGGCTCGAACTCGGGACGCGATGACTAACAGAAGGACGCTTCCCCTGTCGCTGCGGCTCGTCGTCCTCTACGGGATGCTGATCGCAGCTTCACTCCTAGTCGTGTCTGGTCTCGTTCTTTACCTCACCAGGGTGCACCTAACTGCGGAGCTCGACGCCGACATCCGGAGCTCGGAGCGGTCGTTCGCATCCGGGCCCGCGCGCTCCGTTACGAACCCGAAGGATCTGACGACGGCATCGCGCGAGTGGCTTTCGCTGCGTGCCATTCCTCGCGATCAACTGGCCGCGATCCGCACGAAGCAGGGCATCTTCACGCAACAAGGCGCTCTCGATCTCGACGATTACCTCGGCGGCCGCGACCTACTGAGCGCGACGTCCTCGGGGTGGCATCGCTTGGAGGGAGCGAACGCATCGCTGCGAGCGTTGACCGTGCCCTTGATGTTGGACGGCCGACAGGCCGGAACCCTCGTCGTCGGCGCGTCGGAGGCCGGGATCGACGAAACCCTTTCCGCTCTCTTGAGGGGGACAGCGGTCGCGTCGCTTGCCGGACTGCTCCTCGCCGCCTTGCTGGGTTTCTTCACCGTGCGCCGGACGCTTCGACCTCTTGCACAGATCTCCGACCAAGCGAAGGCGATCGAGGAGACCGGCGACCTTGAACGACGTGTGGTGTACGAGGGGCCGCGTGACGAGGTCGGCAACCTAGCGATCGCGTTCGATCACATGATGGACAGACTGCAAGAGGCGTTCGCGTCACAACAAAGGTTCCTTGCGGACGCGTCGCACGAGCTGCGCACTCCGATGACCGTCGTGCGAGGGCAACTAGAGCTCTTGCAGCAAGAGCTCACTGGAGAACAAGGTCGGCGGTCCGTGACGATCGGCCTTGACGAACTCGATCGTATGAGTCGCATCGTCGAGGACCTGCTGCTTCTAGCGCGGTTGGACGAGGGCATGGAGTTGAAGAGCGATCCGGTCGAGGTGGAGCTGCTCTTGCAGGAAGCGATGCTGCGTGGCATGGCGCTCGGCCCCCGCGACATCAAGGTCGATGCCGATCCCGCGTTGTTCGTCAGAGCCGACCCCGACCGTTTGCTGCAGGTCGTCTCGAACCTGGTTTCCAACGCGCTGCAACATGCGGGCGAGGACGCGACGGTCTTCCTCTCTGCTCGTCGTGAGGGTTCGTCGATAGCGATCGACGTACGAGATACCGGACGGGGGATAGGGCCGGATGACATCGACCGAGTGTTCGACCGTCTCTATCGTGGGTCCATGCCGCGCACCGACGCCCCGGGAGGGGCGGGGTTGGGACTTGCGATCGCGTCCTCGCTCACCGAGGCGATGGGCGGAGAGATCCGCGTGACCTCGACCCTCGGCCTCGGAACGACCTTCACGATCACGTTCCCTTCCACCAACGCGGGGCCGGTTGCGGCCCCGAACTCGAAGGAGTCCGTCGCACCTCCTCGTTAGGTTCTCGCCGTGCGTGCTTTTGAGGAGGTGGTCGCGGCATCTCGGTGTTGTTCGTGTGGCTCGATGGGGAACGCTCTCTGTGAGCTATGCGCGCGGGACCTGAAACCGAGTCCCGACCCCGTGGCCCACGAAGGAGGGGTGCGCGTGATCGCTCCTCTCTCGTACGAGGGTCCCGCCCGCTCGTTGGTGCTGGCGCTCAAGCTTCGGTCCGAGCGAGCGGCTGCGAGGGTTCTCGCCGCCCAGATGACCACCGCGGTGAGGGAGCACGGCCTTAGAGCGTCCGCCCTGACCTGGGTCCCCGGTCGCCGTGCCGATATCCGTCGGCGCGGCTACGACCACGCTGCGCTCCTGGCATCGCACGTGGCAAAAGACCTCGGCCTGCCCCTTCTCCCGCTCCTTCACCGGACCGGGAGCAGCCTCGATCAGTCCGGTCTGGGACGCATCGAACGTTGGGCCAACGTGTCGAAGGCCTTCGCGGCGCGGACTACGTCGGGCGATATCGCGGTCATCGACGACCTAGTCACCTCGGGTGCGACGGCCTCGGCCGTGGGGGCGGCGCTGGGGGCAATGGGGGCCTCGGGAGTCGAGGTTCTGGCCGCCTGCAGGGCAGGAAGGCCGACCGAGGGTGGTCCGGGGTAGTGAGAAATAGCTTGCGTGAAGTAGATAACTACGCAATATTGCTTATGCAATTGTGACCAGTGGGGGGACTAGACTTGCCTACTAGAGGTAGCCGGTCGAACCAGAGGGCGTGAGAAATTGGCGAATGCTGAGAAGGCGTTGAGCGACGATCCGGTCAGGGTATTGATCGTCGACGATCACGCTCTGTTCCGCCGGGGCCTCCAGATGGTGCTCGAGAACGAGACCGACATAGACGTTGTGGGTGAGGCGAGCGATGGTCATGAGGCCG
Organism: Actinomycetota bacterium; assembly: GCA_034665645.1. Lineage (GTDB taxonomy): Bacteria > Actinomycetota > CADDZG01 > CADDZG01 > WHSQ01 > JAUJNU01. The sequence goes on from JAXDJP010000199.1 coordinate 5,315, forward strand.
TCGAACGGGCCGAAATGACCAGCCCCGACGTAGTTCTCATGGACGTCCGCATGCCCAAGCGCTCCGGGATCGAAGCGACCAGAGCCATCAAAGACGTCCTCCCGTCCACGAAGATCCTGATGCTGACGATCTCTGACGAGGAGGCCGACCTCTACGAGGCGATCAAAGCAGGAGCCTCGGGCTATCTCCTCAAGGAGATCTCGATCGAGGAAGTGGCCGGGGCCGTTCGAGCCGTTCACGCAGGCCAGTCCCTTATCTCTCCCTCGATGGCTTCCAAATTGCTCACCGAGTTCGCCGCCATGGTCAAACGCCGTGACGAGCGGAACCAGGTTCCCGGCCCCCGGCTGACCGAACGCGAGCTCGAGGTCCTCAAGCTCGTGGCCAAGGGGATGAACAACCGGGACATCGGGCTCGAGCTCTTCATCTCGGAGAACACGGTCAAGAACCACGTGCGCAACATCCTCGAGAAGCTGCACCTTCATTCCCGTATGGAGGCCGTCGTCTACGCGGTGCGCGAAAAGCTGCTCGATATCAAGTAGCGCCGGGCCGCCTGCGATAATGGCTCGCCTATGAGCATCATCAAGAAGGTCCTTAACGCCGGAGAGGGCAAGAAGATCCGCGCCATCCAGGCGGTCGTTCCCCGCGTCAATTCCTTCGAAGACGAGATGAAGGCCCTGGACGACGCCGCCCTCACCGCGAAGACGGGGGAGTTCAAGGGGCGCCTGGAGCAAGGCGAGGACATCGACGCCCTCCTTCCAGAGGCTTTCGCGGTCGTACGTGAGGGGGCCAGCCGGGTCATCGGCCAGCGCCACTTCGACGTACAGCTGATGGGAGGGGCCGCTCTTCACAACGGGTGGATCGCCGAGATGCGCACGGGTGAAGGCAAGACGCTCACCGCAACGCTTCCCGTCTACCTCAACGCTCTGTGGGAGGACGGGGTACACCTCGTCACCGTCAACGACTATCTCGCCAAACGAGACTCCGAATGGATGGGGCAGGTCTACCGATTCCTGGGCCTCAGCGTGGGGCTGATCCAGTCCGAGATGAGGCCGGAGGAACGTCGCCCTGCGTACGCCTCCGACATCACGTTCGGGACCAACAACGAGTTCGGGTTCGACTACCTGCGCGACAACATGGTCACCGAGATGGAGCACCTCGTCCAAAGAGGCCACCACTTCGCGGTCGTCGACGAGGTCGACTCGATCCTGATCGATGAGGCAAGGACCCCGCTCATCATCTCCGGCGCCGTCCAGGACTCACCGAAGTGGTACCAGCAGTTCGCTCGCATAACCCCACGGCTTCAACGAGACGTGCACTACGAGATCGACGAGAAGAAGAAGACGGTCGCCGTCACGGAAGAAGGTGTGTCGAAGGTCGAGGAGATCCTCGGCGTCGAGAACCTCTACGACCACGTGAACACCGACCTCGTTCACCACTTGCAGTCTTCGATCCGCGCCAAGGAGCTGTACAAGCGCGACGTCGAGTATCTCGTCAAGGACGGCGAGGTCTTGATCGTCGACGAACACACCGGACGCATCTTGCCTGGACGCCGTTACTCCGAAGGTCTGCACCAAGCGATCGAGGCCAAAGAGGGTGTGCGGATCAAGGAAGAGAACCAGACGCTGGCAACGGTGACGCTGCAGAACTACTTCCGCATGTACGACAAGCTCGCCGGGATGACCGGTACAGCGTCCACCGAGGCCGCCGAGTTCGGCCACATCTACAAGCTCGATGTCGCGCCGATCCCGACGAACCGACCGATGGTGCGGCAGGACGAGCAAGACCTCATCTACAAGACGGCGGATGCGAAATGGGATGCGGTCGCCGACGACCTCGCGGAACGGAACGCCAAGGGCCAACCCGTTTTGATCGGAACGATCTCGATCGAGAAATCCGAGCATCTCTCGCGCGTTCTCTCGAAGCGCGGGATCCCCCACACGGTCCTGAACGCCAAGCACCACGAGAAAGAGGCTCAGATCGTGGCTCAAGCCGGACGCCTGGGCGGCGTGACGGTCGCAACCAACATGGCGGGTCGAGGCGTCGACATCCTGCTCGGCGGTAACCCCGAGGAGCTCGCCCGCTCCGAGATGGCTGCAGCCGGCTGGGACAACGATGTGTACTTGCTCGACGAGTACGAGCCCGACGAGCGCGCTCAGTACGAAGCCGCGTTCGCGCCGCTCTTTGAACGATTCAAGGAGGAGGCGGCAGCCGAGAAAGAGAAGGTCATCGGAGCGGGCGGCCTTTACGTACTCGGCACCGAGCGTCACGACTCGCGCCGTATCGACAACCAGCTCCGCGGCCGTTCCGGACGCCAGGGCGACCCCGGTGAATCGCGTTTCTACCTTTCTCTTGAGGACGATCTCATGCGGTTGTTCGCATCGGATCGCATCGCCTCGGTGATGGAACGGCTGAAGATCCCGGACGACGTTCCGATCGAGGCGAAGATGGTTTCCCGCGCGATCGAGCGCGCTCAGACCCAGGTCGAGGCACAGAACTTCGAGATCCGGAAGAACGTCCTCAAGTACGACGAGGTCATGGACAAGCAGCGCCAGATCATCTACGCGGAACGCCGCCGCATCCTCGAGGGCGAGGACTTCCACGACCAAGCGCTCGACCTCATCACGGACGTGATCGAAGGCGCCATCGCCGAGAACGCAAATCCAGATCTTCCGCCCGAGGACTGGGATTGGGAGCAGCTCTTCTCGCGCATGCGCGAG
>JAXDJP010000200.1:0-7037 GCA_034665645.1 Actinomycetota bacterium
GAACGAACGGTCACCTTGATGAGTGACGTAATGCTCGACGATCGATCCGCCTTCGAGCACGGCCATCTGCGCCCCGCGTTCGTCTTCGCGCACGAGCATGACCCTGTCGGCGCGCACCCGCGGGCCGCGAGGCGGCCTCCTGCGCGGGCCTCTCTTCCGATTGCGACCCCGCGAACCTCCCGTGTTTCCGTTCTCCGCCTGCGCGTCCTTCGGTGCGATTTCGTTCGCCGGTCCGGGGTCTCGGGGAGGCGCGGGTTCCCGGGGGGGTCCGGGTTTACGTGACCTCTTGGGCTTCTCGACCGGAGCGGGTGCTTCGGGCGGTGCGGAACTCTTGGGTGGCGGCGGTTTGGGAGGTTGCCGCTCACCTTTCTCGGGGTCGGCTGCGCGCGGGGGCCGGGGTAACTCTTCGATATCGGATGCCTTCTCGCGCCGGCGTGACGTTTCTTCGCTCACGTGGTGGCCTCGACGAGTTGCGGCATGTTTTCCACGAGCGAGCGGAGCAGCCCGCCGACGTCCTCGAGTAGGTCGGTCCGTCGTACTTGGTGGGGTGGCGCCTCGGTCTCCCCCGCCAACGTCGCGAGCACCTTCATCACGTCGCTCGGCCGTGTTGCATGCGGCTGTAGCCGAACGCGGAGGAGGAGTTCGTCGCCCTCGGCGCTAGCCTCCAAAACACCGGCACGGATGTCATCGGTTCGCATCGAACCTTTGTAAGGGCGGGCGAATTCGTATGAAGGCAGAGACATGAACGTCGTGACCGAATCGCGGAGCCAGGGGGCCGCGCACCGGATCGAATAATCGGCCGCGACGATGGTGCTGCCCAGACTCGTTGTCTTTCCCTCCAGGCGCACGATGGAAGTAACGCCGATACCTTCTGGAAGGGAACGGTCGAATCGGTCACGAACATCTGCCGGGTCGAGATCTTCCTCCAGCTCGAGATCGAGGAGTTCAACCTCGCTGCCGTAACCGACCGGGAGACCGCTGCCGAACGCGATCTTGGGGTGCGCGCTGAAACCCTTCGAATACGCAAGAGGAAGCTTCGCTCGTCGGAGCGAGCGCTCCAGCACGGTCGCCACGTCATGGTGCGACAGGTAACGCAGTTTTCCTCGCTTCGACCACAGCACCCGGTATCTCACGACGCATTCCCGGACGAAACCGCAACGACCGGCAGCGACATCGGCCGACCGAACGAGATGTCATGACAGTCGGCACTCGTTCCCAACGCATGGGTGCCGCAGTCGGTACACGGGCTCCAGCGACAGTCTTCGAAGTCGACCTCGGCTTGAGCCCGCTCCCAGTCGCGCCACAACCAGTCTTTCTCTACACCGGCGAACAGGTGGTCCCACGGAAGGGCTTCTCGGCGCGATCTTTCGCGAGACGTGTACCAACCGATGTCGACCCCGCACGCGTCGGCGGCCTCGATCCAGACGGACGGCTGGAAATACTCGTGCCATTGATCGAACCGCGCTCCCCTTCGCCATGCCTCTTCGATCACAGCGCCAATGCGGCGATCTCCACGGGACAGAAAACCTTCGATCTGCGCGGCCCATCCGCCGTGAGCGCGCAACTTAACGCCCTTCGAAGTGACCGACCGCCTCAGGAGATTGAGTTTTCGGTCCATCTCCTCGGTTCCGTCTTGCGCGCACCACTGGAACGGCGTGTGCGGTTTGGGCACGAAACCTCCACAGGACGCGGTCACGCGCGCTCCAGAACGCCCCGCGCGCTTGCCCGCCATCACGACCTTGTCCGCCAGCTCCGCTATGCCGACTACGTCCTCGTCGCGCTCGGTCGGTAGACCGCACATGAAGTAGAGCTTGAGATGCTGCCAGCCACGCTCGAACGCTTGGGTGGCCGTTCTCAGCATGTCTTCTTCGGAAACCGTCTTGTTGATGACCTTGCGCATCCGCTCGGTCCCCGCCTCCGGAGCGAACGTCAGCCCGGACCGCCGGCCGCCTCGGGAAAGCTCGTCCGCGAGTCGGACGTTGAAGGCGTCGACCCTCGTGGAGGGAAGCGAAACCGTGGTGTTCGTGCCCTCGAATCGATCCGCTATGCGCGTGACCATGTCCAAGATCTCGGAGTGATCGGCCGAGGAAAGCGACAGAAGACCCACCTCGGGCAGCCCCGATTCCTCGATCGCGCTCGACACGATCCTGTCGACCGTTTCGGCGGAGCGCTCACGGACCGGACGGGCGATCATCCCGGCCTGGCAGAAGCGGCAACCGCGCGTGCAACCGCGGAACACTTCGACCGCAAGGCGTTCGTGGACGACGTGGGTCAACGGCACGAGGGGTTTCTTTGGGTACGGGAACGCCTCGAGGTCGAGAACGGTGCACCGCATGACTCGAGCCGGCGCGGCCGGGTGACGTGGGAACGTTCCGCGAAGTCGCCCGTCGCTCAAGTACTCGGCTTCGTAGAGCGAGGGCACATAGATCCCCTCGACGGCAGCGAGCGCAACTAGAAGCTGCTCTCTGGACCAGCCTCGCTGCTTGGCCTCCTTGATGACATCCGTAATGTCCTGAACGATCTCTTCCCCATCGCCGAGCACGAAGGCGTCGATGAATTCCGCCATCGGTTCGGGGTTGAAGGCAGCGTGCCCTCCTGCGATGACGAGTGGGTGTTCCGCACCCCGCGCCGACGACCTGATCGGTAATCCCGCGAGGTCGAGGAAGTTGAGCGCGTTCGTATAGATCGTCTCCTGAGGGAATGTGAAGGCGATGACGTCGAAAGAGCCGGCCGCGGCGTGGTTCTCAAGAGAGAAGGCGGGCACGTCGGCGGTGCGCATCTCTTTTTCCATATCCGGTAGCGGGCAATACCCTCGCTCGGCCCGTACGTCCTTGCGCTCGTTGAGGATCTCGTACAGGATCTGCAAGCCCTGGTTCGGGAAGCCGATCTCGTACGCGTCGGGAAACACCAAAAGCCACGCCACATCGACGTCTGCCGGATCCTTGACGACGATGTTCCATTCACCGCCGATGTATTGAGCGGGCTTCTGCACCTTTGGTAGGAGCGGCTCGAGGCGCGACCACACCGAGGTCATAGGAACCGTCTCATGTGAACGTTCAGAAGGATGCCTACGCAGATGTAGTTAGTGATCAGGCTGGAACCTCCGTAAGAGATGAATGGAAGTGGGATACCGGTGATGGGCATTATCCCCATCGTCATCCCCATATTGATGAAGATCTGGAATATCCACAGTCCCGCGATCCCCGCCGCGAGCAACGTTCCGAACATGTCGCGCGACATCGTCGCGATCCGGAGCGCTCGCCAGATCAAGAAAGCGAACAGACCCAGCAACGTCGCAGAACCCATCAACCCCAATTGCTCACCGACCGCGGTGAAGATGAAGTCGGTGTGCTGCTCGGGGACGAAATCGAGCGTCGTCTGCGTATTGGGAGCCTGGAACCCCTTGCCCCTAGCGCCACCGGACGCGATCGCGATCTTCGCCTGCACCAGGTTGTAACCCTCCGATTGCACGTCCGGGTTCGGATCCATGAAAGCGGTGAGGCGTTGGATCTGGTAGTCGTGGATCAGGTCCAATTGGATCGCGCCGACGATCGCGATGATCGCGACGAACGCTATCGCGACGAAGTGCCGGATCTTCGCTCCACCCACGAGCAGCAGCACGCTCATCACCGCCGTCAAGACCATCGCGGTCCCCAGGTCGGGCTCTAAGAAGATAAGGAGACTGGGCACCGCCACCATGCCGAGGCTTATCGCGATGTCTCGAGCGCGCACCTCGCCTTTACGTTCGGCGAGATAAGCAGCGAGTGCCATCAGCACCGCGATCTTGGCGAGCTCGGACGGTTGGAATTGGAAGGCGCCGAGGTTGATCCAACGTCGGGCTCCCGAGACAACCGCTCCGGCCGGCGTGAGCACGAGGATCAACGCGAGGATCGCGGACCCGTAGATCACCGGCGCGAAGGCTCGGAAGTGCCGGTAGTCGAGGAAGCTGACGATGAACAAGATGATGCCGCCGCCGATCAGGAACGCGATCTGACGTTTCAGGAACAGGCCGGGATCGAGTCCCGCCTCGACCTGTTTGCTGGCGGTAGTCGAATAGATCATCGCGGCACCGAATGCCGTCAACACCAGTGTTGCGAAGAGAAGGGTGGGGTCGAGGTGGCGGATCGGAGCGCGGCGCGCCATCCGCGCCGAGATGGGCTCGCCACCGATACGGTCCACCGCTTGTCCGAAGATCCCATCCGCCCTCATCAGTCCGACACGTCCGATCCCGAGCCCGCCTCGACCGCTTTGTCGATGCCGAAGATGCCCTCGTAGATCTGCCGCGCTACGGGGGCCGCGCTCTCGCCACCGTGTCCGGCCTGATCGATGTAAACGGCGACGACGTACTGCGGATCGTTCGCCGGCGCGTAGGACACGAACCACGCTCGGTTCAGATCCGAGGTGGCGGAGTACTGAGCGGTACCGGTCTTACCGGCAACGGGATACTGGTCGAGCGGGAAGCCGATGAAGGCGCTCGCGCCGGTACCTTCGGGTCCCGTGATCACGTCTTCAAGACCCTGGCGGATCACGCCCATCTCCGTGTCGTCCAGCGGAAGCTTCGCCGCGGTTTGGGTTTCGAACTCCTTCACCGTTTCCTCTTCACCTGTATCCGCATCCGGCACGCCGAGTCCTCCACCGATATGGGGCTTCAGGACGTTCCCACCGTTGAGCACTGCGGCGTACGACACGGCCATCTGGAGTGGCGTGGCCAGGAGGTCGCCCTGGCCGATCGACATGTTCACCGACATGCCGGGGAGCCATCCATCGAAGCATCCGCTATCGGCGCGCGCCAGCGCGATACACCAGTCCTCGTCCGGGACGTTTCCCGCGTACTCGTTCGGAAGGTCGATGCCGGTCGGATGGCCGAAGCCGGCCGTCCTCAGGTAATCCTGGAACTTCTCGCTTCCATCTCCGTTAGCGGCTCCCCAGTTGTTTTCCATCTCCCAGCCGAGCTCGTAATAGAACGTGTCGCACGACACCTCGAGCGACTTCGGGATGCCCATCGTTCCCATGTCGGCCGAAGTCCAGTTGTTGAAAACGATGTCGGAGAGTTGCAGGGCCCCCGGACAATCGCGGTAGTCGTATGGACCCATCACTCCCGTCGCCATCGCCGCCCCGGCGGTGGCTACCTTGAACGTCGAACCCGGGTTCACGGTCGACTGGATGACCCGGTTGAAGTTCCCGTCATCCTGGTTGTCGTCCTCGGGCACTCCACCCAAGAGCTTCTGATCTTTGAAGCTGTACCCGTCGGCAAGGATCTCCGGGTCGAAGGTCGGGAAACTTGCTGTAGCGATGACTCCTCCGGTGTTCGGATCGAGCACCACCGCCGCGCCATCCGGAGCGTTGTAGCTCTGTCTCGCCGCGTAGATGCCCGTGGCAAGCGCCTTCTCCGTCAGCTTCTGGATGCGCGCATCGAGGGACAGGATGAGGTCCTTTCCCGGCTCGGGTTGCTGGATCACTTTCTTTCCTACGACGGAGGCCGTCGAGTTAACGACGACCCTCTCCAACTTCGGCTTCCCCCTGATCAGTCCGTCGTACATGAGCTCCAGGCCATCTCGGCCCACGACGTCGCCGGCCTCGTAACCTCGTTTGAATCGTTCGGTCTTCAGCTGGTCCGAGGTGATCTCCCCGGTGTACCCGAGGATCTGCGCCGCCAGGTTCCCCTGCGGGTAGGTGCGGATGAAGCGGTTCTCGACGTTGACTCCCGGATAGTCCTCGGGATACTCGGAAACGAGCTTCACGGCTTGCTTGGGGACATCGAATGCCACCGCGACGGGCTTGTACAGAGAGGCTGCCACGTTATCTAGCCGGTCGAGGAACACACGGACGGGGATATCGAGAAGTACGGAGAGTTTCTTGAGAACCCTCTTCTCCCTGATGGGATGGTCTAGCAGACTACGGTCGAGGGTGAAGGTTTGGGACGCTCGGTTGTCGACCAGGACGACTCCGTTGCGATCAAGGATGCGGCCGCGCTCAACATCCGTTGAGACGTCGCGTATGCGGTTCTCGCTCGCGAGTTTCTCGAACTGGTCCGAAGCGAGAACCTGCAGGAACCACAACCTCGAAAACAGCGCGATGAAGGCGGCCAGAATGATGATCCCGAAGAAGCCAAGCCTCAGTTTCGTGCGGTCGAATGTCGGCTCTGAGTGACCCGGCGTGACCATGTCTTTCGGTCCGATCAAATCCGCACCACTCTTTCGGGTCGCACCCTGTCCGCGACCTTCTTCACGATGGGGAAGACGAACGGTGTCAGAAGGGTGTTGTAGAGCACGACGAGCCCCGCGATCTTTGCAGTGTTTGAGACGCTCACCCAGCTCTCACCCATCATGATCGCAAGCAGGGCGTAGCTGCCCTCAGCTACGGCCGTCGCGACCGCAACGCCGAACAACGGAGTCCACACGGAAGTCGAGGGGGCGTAGTGGCGAAGGTTCCCAACCCCGAAGCCGACCAAGGTGTAGACCAGCGCGGTGAGGCCCAAGATCGACGCCGGAAGCTGGAAATCGAGTAGCAGCCCTGCCGCGAAGCCGACCGCGACGCCGACCTTCTCGCCTTCGAGGAAGGCGAAACTCACCACCACGACGAAGACCAACTGCGGGATCACGCCGAACAAGGTCACCTTGGTGAGGACCGTGGATTGGATCGCGAGGGCGGCCACCAGCACGGCACCGACTGCCGCAGGCCTCGCCAAGCCGAACTCCGCGAGGATGCCCCGCCGCCGCGGGCTCTTGATCACCGCGCTCACTTTCCGGCGTCCTCCGCCACGATCTGGCCGGTGTCCTTGAGTACCTCGACGATCTCGAGGTCGGAGAAATCAACGAAGGGCGTGACCGAGATATCTAGCGACGCAGCGCGCGTGTCTCCGCTGACGTCGGAGACGATCCCGATCGGTATACCCCGTGGGTAAACGCCGCCGTTGTAATTGGATGTCTCGATGTGATCGCCCTCTGCGATCTCGGTTCCCTTCGGAACGAATTCCAGCGAAAGATCTTCGTCCTCACCGTTGCCCGCGGTGAGGCCGCTCTTTCCGACCTGCTCGG
>JAXDJP010000201.1:0-5142 GCA_034665645.1 Actinomycetota bacterium
TCTGTAACTTTCACGGGCACTCGCGCCCGTGAAAGTTACAAAGGTGGGACAAGCGGCCTTAGCTGCGGGTCGCCTGTGCCTCTATCTCGATACGCACCTTCTTACTGACGAGAACGCCGCCACTCTCGAGGGCCTGGTTCCACGTCATCCCGAAGTCCTCACGGTTGATCTCCGTGGAGGCCGAGAAGAACGCGACCTCGTTGCCCCAAGGCGTCTGACCGATGCCGTTGTACTCGACGGCTAGGACAACCGGCTTGGTGATTCCCTTGATCGTGAGCTCTCCGTTCGCCTCGTAGCTATTGCCTTCCACTTGCTTCAACGACCGGCTCTTGAAAGTCATTTCCGGGAACTTCTCGATCTCGAGGAAATCGCCGGACGTCAGGTGCCCGTCGCGCTTCTCGTCGCGGGTGGTGATGCTGGCCGTCTTGATCGTCGCCTCGGCCCACGAGTCGAGGGCGTTGTCGCCGATGTGGATCGCGCCCTCGAAGTCCTCGAAGTAACCGCGCACCTTCGTGACCATCAGGTGCTTCGCCACGAACTCGACACTCGAGTGGGACCTGTCGAGGGTCCACGTTCCCGCCGCCGGGAGCTTGGTCGTTGCCTCTTCTTGTAGAACGCTCATCGCTTTCCCCTTTCCTATCGCCGCCATTTGCACGTACAACCGTTGCGTATGCAACGATATTCCTGGGAACTCCAACCCCCTTTCCCGGCGTCCAACACGCCGTTACCGTCTTATCCAGCGGGGGCCCGGCGTCCTCGCACGACGAATGGGGGGCCGAGATGACCCGGAGATGGAAGTTCCTGTTGACGGGGCTGGTAGCGGCCCTGATCGTCCCGCTGGGGGCCGGCCCTGCCCTCGCCGATCCCCTTCCCGACACCATCACGGTGTCGGCGTCGGGAAAGGTCGACGTCGATCCGGACGTCGGGATCGTCGTCCTCGGTGTGCGATCGCGGGCTCTCAGCGCCCAGACGGCGACCAGCCGTCTGTCCGCCCACTTGCGGAAGGTCGTCGGCGCTCTCAAGGGCGCGGGGTTCACGAACGACGAATTGAGCACCGAGGACATCCAGCTGTTCCGTCGCTGCTTCAGGGACTGCCGCGACCACAACTTGAAGGACGATTTCAAGCCGAAGCCCGTTTACGGCTACGTCGGAGAAGCTGGGGTGAGGACGAGGACGCATGCCCTCAAGCGCCTTGGAGAGATCATCGATCTCGGCATCGCCGCCGGAGCCTCAGGTGTCCGCAGCGTGTCTTTCGACGTCGAAGACAAGACGGCCGCGGTGCTGGATGCCCTGAAGGAAGCGATGGGGGTCGCTCGAGGGAAAGCGGAAGTTCTCGCCCAGGAGGCCGGCCGCACTCTCGGCGAGGCGATCATCATCCTCGAGGGCCGGACCACGCAGCCGCAAAGGTTCGCGTATGCCTCCTTCGCGTTCACCAGCTCCGGCGGGTCGGGCAGTGCATCGGACCTTCCGTTCCTCGTCAATCCGCCGACGCTCTCGGCCAGTGGGCAGATAGAGGTGACCTTCCGACTTCAGTAGGAGCCGCTACCCCTCCGTGAGGTCGATGATCCTCTCGGAGAGGTCGCTGATGTCGATGCCTTTCTGGACGAAGTCGTGCGCGCCCAGTTCCAGGACCTTGGCGCGGTAGTCCTCGTCGGCGGACGAAAACACGAGGATCTTCGCGTCGGGCGCGAGGTCGACGATCTCCGGGATCACCTCGAGGCCATCCATGATCGGCATGTCGAGATCGAGGATGACGACGTCTGGGAGCTCGTGCCCGGTGAGCTTGATGCCGGAGAGTCCGTCCCCCGCCTCACCGACGAGGTCAAGCCGCGGGTCGTCGTCGAAGACGATCCTCAAAAGGGTGCGGTTGGCGACATCGTCGTCGATAACAACCGTCCGGATGGCCATATGTGACGACTAACGCACGAAACGGACAAGACGTTACATACGTAGGTTGCGCAAAGATTTCCCTGCCCTTAGCGGCCGGTCTGTCACTCGCCCCCACTTCGGGTGCCCCGCTTCGCTCTGCTACGAACCCGCTCGCCCTCCGGGCGAGTGGCTGTCTCCGCAAGGCACCCTTCGAGGGGACTCGTGCGACCGGCCGGTATTAAGGAAGGGTCTTTACTGGACCTTCGCTTTGAGGGTGACCTTCGGGTGGGGGCCCGAGGGCTTGGCCCAGACGACGACCTTTCGCGTTCCTCCCGCCGGGATGTAGACGAGGTTGTTCAGTAGCCGCGTGCGAACGGCCTTGCCGCGCGCCTTCAGGGAGTAGACCCCGGCCCTCACGCCGGGATTCGTCACCTTGAAGACGTGCTTCGTGACCCGGCCCTTCACGAATCTGCCTTTACCCCGCTTGATCGCCGCGGTGCCGGCCGCGACCGGGCTACCGAGACTCTGGATGGCGACGGTGTAGACGCGCCGGCCCTTGTTCATCTTCGTGTTCAGGATGAAGAAGGCGACTCCGTTCGCCTTGTCGAAAAGCCGGTTCTTGACGCCGCGTGCGGCCCCCGCGTGGAAGGTCGCATCCGCCAGCTGCCGGTAGTCCCCCACCGTGTACGGCACCTTCTTTCCCGCGGCTGTGACGTAGTCGATGCCGCCGATGTCCTTCGGGTGAGCGTCCCTGACCCAGATGAACGGTGAATTGTCGGCCGCCTTCGTCTTAGAGATAAGGACGCCATGATCGGGCAAGAAGGAGTCGAAACCTTGCCGGTTCACAACCTCGACGTCATAGAAGTCGTAACCACCCCCGTCGCATTTCGGCTTCGCGTCATCGCAACTCGATTGGTCGTTACCGAGGACGAACCTGATGCCGCTCATGAAGTTGTCGGAAGCGTCGGGCGGAGATTCTCGCTGCAGGATCTTGGTCTTCATGATCCCCGTCGCGTCGAGTTGCCCGCGCGAGACGCTGAAGATCTCGTTCGGCGGGATGAACCCGAAGCGAACCTTGTTGCGGAACATGTGTTGCGAGCCCATCGTCGCGCCCTGAGTGGGAGGGATCGTGTAGCGCTGCAAAGGACCACCGGGTCCGTTGAAACTGCCGCGGCTCATCATGTCCCACGGTCCCGAATAGGCACGGTCGGGGTTTTCCGCGTAAGGGTTGTTGTAGTTGTCGAGGACGCCGAGGATGTGTGACAGCTCGTGCTCGTACACCGAGGGACCGTCGCTCTCCCCCTCGGTCGCCAGCGCTCCCGGTAAGGCGTGGGACCAGATCTGTTGCCCCGAGAAGAACGACGTCCAATCGACGTATCTCGTGTGCGCCCAGTTGCGCGCGTCCGGTTCGGGGGGGCCGAACTTCTCCGTCACCGATTCCTTAGTGGGGAACTTGGCCATCCCGTAGTTGAGCCACACCCCAGACTCGTCGTAACCCGCGTGAAGAAGGAAACGGAAATCGAAGTCGCCGTATTGCTGCTGCGCCGCGGTCACGTCCGGGGCTGAAGCAGCGGTCAACTCAGAGTCGAAGTCGCCGGAGCAGCCGCTGTCGTCGGGACAGTCGCTCGCGTCGCCGAAGTCGGTGACCCCGTACTCGTACATCCTCCCGCCCATCGTGTACGGCCCGAAGGCCTGGGCCTCGACGCCGATCGCTCCGTAAGAGTTCTCGAGCCAATACTCGTTGACCGTGTGTCCATGCGTGGGGCCGGAAGGACTCTCATCGTTGAAGAGATAGTCGAGCCAGTACTTGGCAGGATCGTCAACGCCGAGTCCGCGCTGGCCGGTTGGATCGACCGTCGACTGCGCGACCCGCATCGGCTGGTCTTGGAAATCGCCGAGGATCAGCGCGGCCCGCAATTTCTTCGGCGGTTGGTTGTCGGGATTCTTCCAGTCGGTCAAGGGGATCTTGTGGTAGTCGTCCCACGTCATGTGCTCGGGAAGCTCCCACGTCTGAGGATCGATATGACGTGGGAAGGCCCGGCGGGCGAGGGCGGGGCCCGAGAGCACCGTCGAGATCAAGGTAAATACCGCCGCAACCGAGACCAACTTGCGAATCATCAAGCCCTCCACGATCGTTGAGGCGCCGCGGCGCGCTCGGCCCGGTTTGTCCGGTTTCGGGGAAGGTACGACGCCGGCGAGCCCATTCCTCCCGCACATCTTGGTGCCGAGAGACGAGGGAGGCCTCGAGAGTGGTTACAGATATGCCCGGGGTGAGTCCGGGGTGGGAGGAATCGCCGAGCGCGGCGAGAACCTTGGCACATGCGCCCGATTCGCGGCTTTTTCGTCGCCCTCCTGCTCGCCCTCCTGGTGCTGCCCCATATGGGCTTCGCCCGGACGGCCCCCCGGCCCCACGTCGTCGTCAAGAACGGCAAGACCCAGCCGGTCTTCTCTTACAAAAACGCGGTCCGAGAGACCGTCTACGTCCAGTCGAAGTTCGATCAAGACCTCGACGGTGACCTCGATCTCCTGGCGACCGACATCATCCGGCCGAAGGAAACCGAGAGCGGCCTCAAGGTGCCGGTCATCTACGAGATGAGCCCCTATTACCAGTTGCTCGGACGCGGGAACGAGTCCGAGATAAAAGAAGAAGAGGACGGGGACTTCGTGCCCGAGGTCTTCCCCCTCTTCTACGACAACTACTTCGTCCCGCGGGGCTATGCGGTCGTGCTGCAGGACGCTCGTGGGACGCGCAACTCCGAGGGTTGCATGGTCCTCGGCGCCGACCAAGAGGAACAGGACGCCGTTTCCACGATCAACTGGCTGAACGGCAAGGGCAAGGCGTTCCGAGGGGACGGCACCCCGGTAAAGGCCGATTGGTCCACCGGCAACGTCGGGATGATCGGTAAGTCGTACGACGCGTCGATCGCGAACGGGGCAGCGTCCACCGGCGTCGACGGATTGAAGACGGTCGTTCCCATCGGCGGCATCGACCGCTGGTACGACTACCACATCAACAACGGCGTGCAGTATGAGAACGCGTACTCGACACCCGAGCTGTTCACCTTTGCGATCGACCAGCAGCCCGCCAACGACGAGGAGCGAGGCGTCGAATGGCTGGAGGCTACGTTCGGGGAGGCCGGACCGTGCAGCCAGCAGGGCGCCGAGATCGACGCGAAGGCCGGCGACCCACGCGCGGATTACAACGAGTTCTGGGACGAGCGGGACTACCTGAAAGACGCGGGCAAAGTGAAAGCCAGCGTCTTCGAGGTGCAC
>JAXDJP010000202.1:0-2960 GCA_034665645.1 Actinomycetota bacterium
AAGGGTTGCGGCGCCACAACCTCGGTCAGTAGCCGGCCCAGTGAAGGCCGAAGCAGTCGAGAGATCCTCCGAACCAGGCTTTCCTTCGGGCATGAACCTCCGACTCTGGGGTCAGTCGTCCCGCTACGTATTGGTACGTCGTGATGATGGCGCGGCCGCGCTTTCGGGGCGGCAGGGGGTTGTACGCGTCCGTCGTGACTACATGAGCGCCGGACGCGTCGCGCAGACATTCGAGGGTGCCGGTTCCCGCGTTGCTCGCGCCTACGTAGAACCAATCCTGGAGACCGTGGGGGATGTTTTTCATGACGTGGCCATTGAATCGCATCAGGTCCACCATCGCGGCGGTCATGCCCGAGCCGGTGTCGTAGAAGAACTCATCCCGCCCGTCGCCGTCGAGATCGAGGGGACCGATCCTTTCGGGACAGTGTGCCAAGGCATAGCCGGTCGAGGACTCACCGGTCCCCAGAACCAACTCGACGTTCCAACGCGTAGCGTTGAGCCTCCCCGGCTTTCCGCCCCGCGTGAAGTGGATTTGGTCGCGCAGGCTGTCGCCGTCGAAGTCCCCCGATCCCCAGGCCAGGGCCTTCGAGCAATACCGGTTGAAGTTCCTTGTCTTCTTCTGGACGTGCGAGGGCGTCGCGGGAGGAGGCGACGCGACGGAAGTGGTCGTTGCGATGGCAACGCGGGGAGTCGACCGGTCGCAAGCCACGAGGAACACAAGTGCCAGCAAGGCCGGGAAGAGCTTTTTCATCCGCCCCCTTTCTGGCTCTAAGACGCAGCACCGCCGAGCGGGGTTGCCGGCGATGGCGTGCCGGATGACCGGCCCCCAGTATCGTGCCCAGCATGAAGAGAGGGATGGTCGGGGGTGCTTATCGCGGCCCCGTCGGGTTGCAGCGCCAGCGACGCACGATCCGGTTGGTGCAGATCTTCCTCGTCCTCATCGCCGCGGGTCTTTTGGCATTCGCCGGTTACTCGATGGGTCGTTCGAGCGGGTACGAGCGCGGCTTAAAGGCAGACGAGCTGGGCGCGCCCAAGAAACCCGCGGCCTCGCAAACGATCGTCCTCGTCATCCTGGGCCTCGGCGCGCTGGCCGGCGCCCTCGCGATCCAGAGTGAAGGGGGAGTGCGTCTCTTAACGCCCGCGCGCCTGCGTGACATGGAGCTTCGAGGCGAAGGCGTTCCGATCGAGATGGAGGAAGAAGCTACGCCTCCGCCTGCTGCGGCCGAAGGCGAGACAGCACCGTCAACGTCTGACTAGGCAACTCACCGGATCCCAGCTCCACGAGCCGCTCCGCGTCTTGAGCGGTGTCGATGTCGAGCATCATCCTCTCGAGCGGCACCACCGAACATCGGAGTCCTCTCTCTTCGGCTGCCGCCATGTGGGCTTTCAGGCTGCTGTCGCCGAAACGGGGCTGGATGAGGTCTAGGGGCCGGAAGTAGAGGGCGTTCGTGCCGCCGTCGCCGGAGGGGACGATCACGATCTCGGAGGTCGCGCCGGTCTCGAGGATCGCCTCGATGTCCTCGGGAAGTGCGAGCGGCAGGTCGGCCGGAACGATCGTCACGGAGTCGGCTCCTTCACTCGAGGCCGCCGCGATCCCAAGCGCCAGCGCAGGATTGAGACCCTCGCCGGAGTCCCGCACCGCACCCAGGCCGCGCTCGCGTGCCGCATCGAGGACGGTTGGGTCATCGCTAACGACCCACCAACGAAGGAACTCGGCCGCGACGCAAAGAGCGAGAGCGTCTTAGAAAATCGCGCCCGCTATCTCGCGCCGATCGGTCTCGGAGAAAGCGTCGCCGAGACGGGTCTTCGCCTGATCGAGCCTCTTGACTGCGAGGATCCCTGCATCCATTCGGCTAGGTTATGCCGATGGTCGAGGCCCAAAGGAAGCACTGGAAGCATCTCTACGAAGAGATCGTTGCGACGGAGATCTGTTGCAGTTGTTCGGCCTGCATCGTCGCGTGCCCCCACAAGGTTCTCGAGTTGTCGGACTTCGATCCGGTGCAGATCGACGGCCGCTCGCCGTTCGACAACTGCGTTCACGGCGAGGAAGGCTGTTCTCTTTGCGCGATGGCGTGCCCGCGCCTGGACCCCGACGTTCCGGTCATCGAGGGCATCGTTTTCGGCGAGGGAGTGCGGCGAGCGCAAGAACAGGTCGAGGGTCCCTCGATCTACATGACGCTGGCTCGGGCGACCGATCCCGACTTCTTGAACAAGGGACAAGATGGGGGAGCGGTGGGTGCGCTACTCGCCTGGGGCCTCGACACCGAGCAGCTCGACGGCGCGATCGTGGCCGCCCCTTCGGAGAAGGTCCCGTGGCTGGACGAGCCGAAGCTGGTGCGCTCTACCGAGGAACTGAAGGCGACGGCGGGCTCGCGTTACACCTACTGCGCGACCCCTTTGGGCTTGAAGCAAGCCGCTGCCGAGAAGTGCAAGAACGTCGCGCTGGTCGGCGTCTCGTGCGAGTCGACCGCCGTGAGGCAGATCGCGGCCGCCGGCATCAAGCGGTGGACGCGATCGCTGAAGCTTGTCATCGGTCTCATGTGCACGGAGACGTTCGACTACGAGGCCTTCATGATCGGGAAGATCCAGCAAGAGCTCGGCATCGACCTCAGCGAGATCACGAAGGTGAACGTCAAGGGGAAGGTGATCGTCACTCTGAAAGACGGACGGGACATCAACATCCCATTGAAGGAATGCCGTCCCTTCGCGAACGAGTGGTGCCACCACTGTCCGGACTTCGCCGCCGAGCACGCGGATCTGTCGTGCGGTGGTCTGGGGATGGAGGGCTGGACCATGATCCTCGTGCGTTCGGAGCGCGGGAAGGACTATCTAGAACGAGCCGTGGGGGCGGGGATCCTGGAGCTGCGGCCGGCAGATCAAGAGCCGAAGGCGCTGGAGGTCATGTATCGGCTGGCCACGAAGCAGCGCGAACGCATCAAGCCGTGGGATCCGCACTGGCA
>JAXDJP010000203.1:0-2682 GCA_034665645.1 Actinomycetota bacterium
CCGGACGCAGATCGATACCGGCCATCAGTCCCTGGATCCTTACGTCGGCCACTGCAGGCAGCGGCGACAGCCTCCGGGAACAGAGTTCGGCAAGCTGTCGTGACCGTTCGCGCACGTTGCTCATGACGTCTCCATCGACGAGAAGCTGCAGGTGTCGCCGCGCGACCGCGGCCCCCAAAGCATTGCCGCCATAGGAGTGGCCGTGATAGAGGGTTTTCGGCCCCAAGTCCTCGCCTAGGAACGCGTCGTACACGCGCCGGTTCGCGACGGTCGCCGACATCGGGAGGTAACCCCCGGTGAGACCCTTCCCGAGACAGAGGATGTCCGGCCGCAGTTCGCACAGCGTCGACGCGAATAGGGCACCCGTTCGCCCGAAACCGGTAGCGACCTCGTCGCAGATGAGCAGCACGCCGCTGTCGGAGCACGCTCGTTGCAACTCTGCGAAGGACGACGCCGCGGCCATCTTCATCCCGGCCGCGCCCTGCACGAGCGGCTCCACGACAACTGCTGCCAGCGAATCACCTTGTTCTCTCATTGTCCTTGCCGCGACCTTCATGCAATCGGGATCGTCGAAGCCGGGCGCTCGCATGACGGGGAACCGAAGGGGGTCGAAGATGTCGGTCCCGAAGCCCCCCGCCCCCACCGAGAGCGCTCCGACGGTATCGCCGTGGTAAGCGTCGCCGAAGGCGAGGTAACGGTCTCTTCCCTCGACCCCTTCGTTGACCCAGTACTGAAACGCGACCTTGAGGGCCTGCTCGACCGCGGCCGCACCGTCCGACGCGAAGAGGAAGTGCGGGTCGTCGACCGGAACCACCTCGGCGAGCGCCTCCGCCAACTCGATCGTCGCTCGATTGCCGTTCCCGAGAAGCGTGGAGTGCGCCACTTTCTCGCTCTGCTCGATCAGCGCGGCATCGAGCTCCGGGACGCGATGCCCGAGCGTGGTGACCCAAAGAGAGGAGATCGCGTCCAGGTATCTCTTGCCGTCGACGTCGATCAGCTCGTGGCCCTCGGCTCGCTCGACGATGATCGGGTTGTTCGCTCCATACGTGGCCATCTGCGTGAACCCGTGCCATACGCGTGCCGCATCGCGCTCGATCCACGTCTCGTCGGCCACGGCCGGACCTTATAGCTAGGGGCCTTGTGGCGGGTATCCTGCCGCGCTAGACCTTGTACCTGTGGCGGCGTGGCCGAGTGGTTTAGGCAAGGGACTGCAAATCCCTGTACAGCGGTTCGATTCCGCTCGCCGCCTCGATATGGCATCGACCTTCAGCCGCGGTAATCCGATGCATGCTCGGATCTACGACGTCATCTGCGGTTGGACCGAGAAGCAGGGTCTCCTCGAGTGGCGAAAGAAGCTCGTCGGAGACCTCACCGGCGACATCGTCGAGATCGGAGCGGGAACGGGCCTCAATCTCGCGCACTATCCCGCCGGAGCCCGTGTCAAAGCGTCCGACTACGACGCGGTGATGCTCGCTCGCGCCGTTCCTCGGGCCAAGGACGCGGTAGCCGAGGTCGACCTCTTCGTCGCCGATGCAACGAAACTTCCGTTCGTCGACGAGAGCCTCGACTTCGTCGTCTGGGCTCTGATGCTCTGCTCGGTGCCGGACCAGATGGCCGGCATCAAAGAGATCCATCGAGTTCTGAAGCCCGGGGGCTGCGTCCGGTTCGTCGAACACGTCCGCGACGAGGAGGGTTCTCGCCGAGCGAAAGTCCAGGACTTCGTGGCGCCCGCGTGGAGAGCGTTCTCGGGAGGCTGCAATTGCAACCGCCGCACTGTCGAGGCGGTGAAAGGCGCCGGGTTCGAGATAACCGAGCTCGACCGAGGGATGGTCGGACGCTCGCATCTTGCGCCCCACGCGCTGGCGGAGGCAGTCCGGACGTAACCGGTCCTGCCCCCGCCAACAGTTGTTCTAAAGAGTGTGGGTCACGAATCCCGTGTTGGGAACGCTGTCGCAGGGTGCCTCGCCGCAGCCTGTGCCGAAGGTCTGCGCTTGCCACTTGTATTTCCCGGGGCTGCCGATCGCGCCCTTGGAGAAGATGTAGACCGTCGATTTCGAGGTGGGATGGCGATAGGTGATGGTCGAGGACTCACCGGATGTCAGGTTCGTCAGCGTCTTCTGACAGATGCGGTAGATAGAGCCCCCCGCGTCGATCTGAAGGCAGGGAGTGTGCTTGGCGTCGTACGCGTTGTAGGTGGTGATCTTGTGCTTCAACTTGCCCGAGTTCGTGTGTCCGTGCGAAGCGGTCTTCATATCGGCGCCCGTGCTCGAGTCGTTCCCATCGTTGATCGTCTTGCTGTCCGCTAAGGCCAAGCCGGCGATAACGATCGTGGCCGCAAGCGCCACCGTCATTACAGCGAAGATCCTTTTCAATCCCTTGCCTTCCCCTCGACCGATGTTCCCCTGGGGGGAGTCTTCCACACCGATCTCGCTAATCGTCGCTGGGAGCCGCTAGAATCTCGCTCGACTCACCGCATAGGGGGCGTTAGCTCAGCGGGAGAGCGCTTGCTCGACACGCAAGAGGTCACTGGTTCAATCCCAGTACGCCCCACTTCCAACCGCTGATCCCCGATACGACCGGACACTTGCCGTTCGAGCGCGCCGCGTCAAAGCCAAGCCGTCGAGCATGTCGCACCTCGCCCGGCCCCCGCGCGCCTGCTTCCGGAACTTATAGATAGGACTA